>DASQLL010000144.1:0-15876 GCA_035630035.1 Pyrinomonadaceae bacterium
GCGGATGACGCCGTCGGCAGTTCCGGCGTCGAGCCAGCCGCCCCAGTTGTTGATCGCGACTTTGGATTGCTCGATCTCTTTGCGGAAGGTGTGGACGCTGAAGTCGTCAATCGAGACGTTGCCGAACGGGCGGTCGTCGCGGAAGGTCATGGCTCGCGCGGCCTTGAACAACTCGATGTTCGCGGCGTGCCCTTTGACGGCCTCGCGCAGCATCGTCATATCCTTGTCTTCGTCAACGGGCTTGACGCCGGGCTGTAGGTCGAGCTGGTGGTTCGAGTCGTCCCAGTTCTTGACCATCCACTCGTTGAAGACGCCGCCCGGAAAAGCGACGTCGGTGTATACGTCGAAATCGTAGTGACGCGGGATGACCGCCTTGACGGCGGGGTGGTTCGGCACGGCCAGCAGTTGCGCCGTCGAGCCGAGGTAGGAGTTGCCGAGCGCGCCGACCTTGCCGCTCGACCACGGCTGCTTGATTATCCAGTCCACGAGGTCGCCGCCGTCCCTTATCTCTTCGCGCGACCACGGGGTTGTCCAGACGCCGAACGACGCTCCCGTCCCGCGCACGTCCGCCGTGACGACGGCGTAGCCGTATGCGTTGAAGAATCTTTGCAGGTCGCCCGCCGCCGTCTGCCCTGCGCGCGCGCGCCAGTAGCGCGTGAGCTGCACGACCGCCGGAATCCGTGTGCCCGCGGGCAGCCCGTCGGGGAGCGCGAGGTCAACTGCGAGACGCACGCCGTCGCGCATCTGCACATAAAAGGAGGTGACGGTCGCGCTCTTGTACTGCGGCTGGCTGTAGTTTTTGTACGAAGGCGCGGCGGTCTGACTCTGCGACGCGGCGGGGGCGGTCTGCGCGACGGCGACCGAGAAGAGTTGCGCGGCGAACGTAAGGGAGAGAAGAAGGCGGAGTGCTAAACGGCTTAAGCGGGGGATCATGTTTTACTGCTCCTTGAAGACTTGTTCTGCGGGCCGGACTCCGGCCCGCGCGCGAATGAACTTTGCTTAAGAAGTCGTTTTGAAAGCCCCGTAGGGGCTTCTGATAGTAGCCAGCGATTCCGCTGGGAACAGGGCGCGAAAGATAGTCGAAGAGTCCCGTAGGGACGGCTGAGCACGACGCTCATCATTACCCTTCAGCTGTCCCTACGGGACTCAATTATTTTTCCCTCGCCTCGTTCCCAGCGACGAATCGCTGGGCTATTTTCAAGTCGTCCCTACGGGACTGAAGCTCTTGAGTTGCCCAAACGGATTCCTAATCCGGCGGGGATTGCTGCTCTTGTTCGGCGGCCTGACGGCGCAGTTGGTCAATGATCGAGTTGACGGCGCTCGCGTGCGCGCCGTTGGGCGCAAGCTCAAGATACTTCTCGTAGGCGGCGACGGCCTCCTTCCAACGCTCAAGCTTCTCAAGATTGCGAGCGAGCAACTCGTATAGAACCGGCTCGGTGTCGGAGAGCTGCGCGACGGCCTTGCGGAAGGATTCGACGGCCTCTTCGTAGCGCCCCTTGTCTTCGTGAACTATCCCCATCCCCGTGTAGGCTTCGGGCTGGAAGCCTCGCCCCTCGCGTATCGCGCGGCGGTAAGAGGCGAGCGCGGCCTCGTGATCCGCGAGCGAGCGAAGTATGCGCCCCTCGACCGCGGAGGCTTCCGCGTAAGCCGGGCGGTCGCGACGCGCTTCGGCTATCTCCGCGAGCGCGCCGTCGGAATCATCCTGCGATTCGAGCGAGCGCGCGAGTCCGAGGTGCGCGGCGGCGAAACGCGGGCGCAGCTTCAGCGCGCGGCGGTAAGCTTCGACGGCCTGCGCGTTGCTGCCCTTCTCGCGCGCTTCCTCTGCCTGCTGGAATGAAAGCTCTGCCTCATCCGTAGTCTTGACGAGAGTGACGCTCAACGCGCCGCGCTGAGTCGGGAGCAGCGCGAGCGTGCGCTCCGCGAACCCGCTCGCGCGGACGCGAAGGCTGTGGCGACCGGGCGTGAGCTTGAGCTGCAACTTCCCTTCCGCATCCGCCGCGCCGCGCCGCACGTCGTCAACCCACATAGTCGCGCCGGGCTGAGTCTTGACGGTGATCGTGCGCGCGTTCGCCACCTTCTGTGCGGACAAATCAACTGCGACCAACGCGACAAGGCAAAGCGCCAGAGCCATACTCAATGCGCGCGACGCTCGACTACTCTCAACCCGCGAACGAATATTGCTCACAGTTTTCTTCCTCACTCTTCCTCGTTACTCGACGCGCGGCGAGGCCGCGTGTTCGCGTCGGGCGTCGTCGCGGGCGTCGCGGAACTGATTGGCGCGCGGACTGCGCGCGAGCCGACCTCCGCGCGGAATCGCCCCTGCTCGTCGTAGAGGCGTCGGTACTGGAGCATGTTGCGCACCACGCCCTGCACGTAGCCGCGCGTCTCCTTGAACGGGATGGCCTCGGCCCACTCGTCAATCTGTAGGGGGAGCGTCGCGCGCCACGTGACGACGCGGCCCGGCCCGGCGTTGTATGCGGCGGCGACGTACTCGATGCGACCGTACTTGTCCACCTGATCGCGCATGTAGGACGTGCCGAGCCGTATGTTGAGGCGCGGGTCGCTCAGCAGAGCGTCGGTCGTGATTGAAGCTTCCACTCCGTAGCGCTTCGCCGTGAGGCGCGCGGTCGGGATGAGCAGTTGCATCAGCCCGTATGCGTTCGCGCTTGAGACGGCGCGCGGGTTGAAGACCGACTCCTGCCTGATGAGTCCGGCGACGGTGTACGGGTCGAGATTTTTTGCGCGCGCCTCCTGCGTGATCGTGTCCCAGTATGCGAGCGGGTAGAACACGTCCCACTCGTCGGGCGTCATGTCTTCGACCTCCATCTGCGAGTAGTCGGGAAAGCTCCGGCGCAGCACGTTGAACGCCTGCACGTTGTCGTTGCGCGCGCGGTAGAGCTTCGCCTTCGCGAGATTCAGGCGCGGGCTTGTCGGCGCGGCTTCGAGCGCGCGGTCAAGCTCGGCGTGCGCCGCATCGTTCCATCCGGCTGCGCTCAACTGCTCCGCCCTTTCAAGTCGCGCGACCTCCGGCGGCCCTGCGGTCTCTTCGGGCATGACGACCGGCTTCAAATTCTCTGCGGCGCGCGCGACGAGAGAGTCGGGCGCAAACGCATTCGAGGCCACGCGCGCCGCCGACTTCTTCAACTGTTCGAGCCGCTGGCCCGAAAGATAGCCGTACCAGTTCGCGTCGTAGCGTTCGAGCATCGCTTCGTAAATGACGCGCGCCTCCGCGAGGCGACCGGCGCGCTCCGAGTCGCGCGCGGCCCAGTAGCCCGCCTTGCCGCGGTTGTCCGTGTTGCGGTCGGCGTAGAGCGCGAGATGCTCGATGAGCAGGCGCGAAGACTCCGCGAAGTTGCCTGCGTCGTGCGCGGCCCAAGCGAGATCGAACTGCGCGCCCGCGACCTCCGGCTCACCGGGGAAGGCTTGCGCGGCGATGCGCCCGAAGAAGAGCGCGTCCGCGTTGTTCTTCGCCTCCTTTGCCGTGAGCGCGGCGGCGGCAAGAGCGCGCTTCGTCGAAGCGCTCTTCGGAAAAGCGCGTCGCATCTCGTCGAGCGTAGAGCGCGCCGCGTCCCACTGGCGCGCGCGCGCGTAGTGCTGCGCGAGGTAGCTCAAGGCTTCGGCGCGCGTCTCTCCTGCGGAGACGGGGACTGCGCCAAGCGCTTCGACGGTGTCGGCGGCGCGGCGCGCGTTGAAGGCCGCGACGCCGCGGCGGAGTTGCGACTGCGGAGTCTGCGTTTCTGGGAAGCGACCGGAGGCGTCCTCGTAGGCCGCGACGGCGTCGGCGTAGCGCTTAGCCTTGAAAAGTTTTTCGGCGCGCGTCGTGGCCTCGTCCGCGGTCGCGGGCGCCCCGGTCGAGCCGAGTCGCGCGAAGGCCGCCGAGGCTTCCGCGTCGTTCGCGCTTGAGACGGGCGCGTAGAAATAGAGGCGGCGGTATGCTGCAAGCGCTTTGAGTTGCTCGCCGCTCTGCTCGTATCCTCGCGCCGTCAAAAGCAGCGCGGCTGCGTCGTCATCCGATGCAAGCTTCTTCAACGCGGTGGGCACGCCCGACTGCTGACCGTCCTGCGCCAAAAGCTCGGCGGCGTGGATGGCTGCGTCGCGCGCGCGCAGAGAGTCGGGATAATCACGCACGATCTCTTCGAGCGCGGCGCGCGCCTCCGCACGCTGCCCGGCCTTCTCACTCGCGTCGGCGCGTAACCAGAGCGCGTAGTCGCCCACCTTGGTCTGCCGCGCGAAATCCTCCGAGCGAAGCAGCGAGGCCGCGCCCGCGTAGTCGCGCGCCTCGAAACGTATGCGCGCCTGCGCGAGACGTGCGAGCGCGCCCGTGCGCGTTCCCGCGTAGTCGGAGGCGAGCTGCGCGACGATTGATTCTATCGGCAACGCGCCGCCGCGCGTGAGCATACGCAGACGCTCGTATCCGGCAGGCTCGTCCGCGCGCGCCTGTCGGCTGCGGCAGCTCGCGGTCGCGAGCGGAAGCACGGACGCGAGCAGAAGCGACGCGCCGAGCGCGATGGCGAATGTTGTGCGGTGGCTGCGAAGTCGGGTTATAGAAAGTCTCATAGTTCCTCGTTTGATGACACGAGCACGGCGCGCGGTTCGCAAAGATGTGCGCGCGGGAGCTTTTAGTGGGCACGAGGATTATAACCGCTTCGCCGCGCTGTACGCTCAAAAACAACGCTGTGAACTGCGAGATTGCGGATTTTGATGAAGGTCTTACTGCAATTTGCGAATGAGTGCGACCGGTTATTGCTGGGAGCGCGGGCATCCCTGCCCGCCAACGCGCCGACAGGCGCGTCCATCTTCGCGCCTGCGGCGCTCAAGGCGGGCAGGGATGCCCGCGCTCCCAGCTTCACACAATTACAAACAACTATAGGGTCTCCAATCGCGCCCGCCGTCGCCGGGCAAAAAAAATGACGGGAGGCACGCTGTCCTCCCGCCGAATCCGCAATCCGCAATCCGCAATCGTCAGGCGCCCGCGCTCTCGCCCGGATAACCTTCGCCGAGCTTGGCTGCGTCGCCTTCGGCGAGCGCGTTGACAAGCTCGTGGTGGAAGTAGTCGTAGCGGCCCGCGACTTCCGGTCGGACGCGCTTGTCGTACATCTGGCGCGAGCGGTCTATGTCTTCGCGCAGGCGATTGTAGAGGTCTGACGAGTCGCGGCCCTCGCGCACCTTCTGCTCGTTGTAGAGCTTGATCTCGGAGACGAGCAGGCGTGCGAAGCGTCGCGCCTCGTTGTGGAAGCGCTTGTCCTCCTCCGCGACTTCGACGGGGAAGTCCATGTCCATCGCCCCGTAACGGCGGCGCGCGCCGAGCGGCGAGACGCCGTGCGCGTCGGTCGTGGACGCGGCCTCCGCGAAAGGCGCGAACGGCGAAGGCACCTGTTCGGGCTGCGCTTCAAACGAAGGCGTCGGCTCAGGCTCCGGCTCGCGTGCCGGCTGCGGCGCGTGTTGCGGCTCAGACTCTTGCGCTGGCTGCGACTCGAACGCGGCTGGCTGCGGCTCGTGCGCTTCTTCGGGCTGCGGCTCCGCCGGATACGACGCGGGCGCGGCTGACGCTTCCTGCGCGGGAGCTTCTTCTGCTGGCGCTTCTTGTGCGGGAGCTTCCTGCGCGGGCGCGGCGTCGCGCGCTTCCGCCTGCGGGGCGCGGCGTGCGGACGATAGCTCGACCGACATCCCCGCGACGCGCACGAGCGTCTCCAGAGCTTCGAGGTTGACGGCGTCTGCGTCCTGCCCTGCGCTGTCGGCGTAGAGAACGGCGACGGCCTTGCCGCGCGCCATCAAGGGCACGGCGACCATGCGCTGCGGCGGGTCGTCGCCGAAGTGGCTGTAGATGGAGTGATCCTCGCCGTGCGCGCCGGGGCCGCCCGACCAAGTGGAGCGCGAGCGCACGACTTCGCCGAGGAGCGTGTCGGAGCCGACGGGCAGAGAGATTTCGCGCACCGCGTCGTCGCCGACCGTGCCCGCAAGTCCGCGCGCACGCCAGCCCGTGGCGCGGTCGTTCCTCACGACGAAGAAGGCGACGCGCGGCGCGAACGCGGCGCAGCGATTGACTAAGGCGTTGAGTATGTCGGACTGGCTGTGCTGACCGTCGAGGTCTTCGACGGCGGCCTTGATGAGCGCGATGTCGGCTGACGCGCTGGCGCGCGCGGTCTCGCCCGCGGCGGCCTCGATGCCGAGGTTGCGCGCGTTACGAATGTGATCCGAGACGGCAACGGCGAGCGATGCGTCGCCTCCGCCCAAGTCTTTCATGCGCTCGCGCAGGCGCGTCAAAGCCTCGTTGATCTGGCTGTGGAGGCGTTCGACCTCCTCCTCTAATCCGCCCATCCGATTGCCGATGTGGCTCTCGATATCGTCGCGCAAACTCTTTTCCAGGTCTCCGGTAGACACGTTGACAGTCTCCTTCGTTGGCGTGGTGTTAATTTCGGTTAAGAAGTCGAGGCGCTACGAGACCGGCTTTGAAGGGGGGCCGCTGCTGTAGGCGAGCTGTCCGGTCAAGGGTTTGCGTGTGTCGCCTAGCACGGCGCGCGAGCCGCATCTCACGGACACCGGCGACTCGATTATGGACGCCGCGGCGGAACAGTGTCAAGAGACTCTCATTCTCAACTTCGATTTGCGATTTGCTATTTTAGATTTTAGATTTATCATCTGATGCCGAGCTTGAGGACGCGAAATCTGAAATAAGAACTGGGTGGCCCCGACGATGCCCGCCAACAGCATTCTCATCGCCGACGACTTCGACGACACGCGCGAGCTTCTGCGCCTGCTGTTGGAGACCGAAGGCTACACGATCCGCGAAGCCCGCGACGGGCACGAGGCGCTCGTCGAGGCGCGCAACGACGCCCCCGTGGTCGCGCTCATAGACTTGTCCATGCCTTCGCTCGACGGCTGGAGTCTTTTGAAAGAGCTGCGCGCCGACGCGAGCACGCGCTCGATTCCCTGCATCGCCGTCACGGCCTTCGCCGCCAATCAGGATCGCCAGCGCGCGCTCGACGCGGGCTTCGACGCGTACATCTCGAAACCCTTCCGCGCCAAAGAGCTGATCGAGCTTGTCAACAGATTCGGTCGCAAAGACGAAGGCTCGCAGGACGGCAAACGTAATGACTAGGACGGCGCGTCATAAGCCTCCTTCTAAATGAAAGACCATGGCGGAGAGCGAGCGACAAAGCGACGCGGACGGACAACTGACGGCGGGCGTGATCCTCGTCGCCTTCGAGAAACTTTTCGGCGGAGGCCGCGGCGTCCGGCGATTCGCGCGCTCCGGCCTTCGCTACGTCGAACTGCCTGAAGGCGCGACCCTCATCGAACAGAACCCCAAGAAGTCGAGCGAGTGGGCCGCCCTCGCACGCGCCGGTCGCCGCGTCGCATGGGCCATGCGCGACGGCGCGTACCTCGCCCGCGTCGTTGACGGCGAACTCACCTTCCTCTGAAAAGCAGAGGTTAGAGGCTAGAGGTTAGAGGTTAGTAAAAAGCAGTCACCTACTAACCTCTAACCTCTAGCCTCTAACCTCTCTCTTTTGCTACACTGCGCGCATCGCAGACCCTCGCTGACGATTAACCGATTAGAGCGGCGTGCAGAGACGCTCTCCCATCCGGCAACGCCTAATCTTCAACGTCCATTCATACGGGAGTGCCCCGCCGACCGGGGACGCGCGCCGTCGCGCCGGATGGTTTGTGAATGCGCGCGCGCCGTGCAGGTGGGGCTGGCCGAAAGGAGGCCACATGAAAATACTCGAAAGCTTCATCGAAAATTTATACACGGGCGACACGGTCGAGTTCAGGCAACTCAAGGTAACGCCCGTCTTCATCCGCGAAGAGACGAAGCTTCCCTACCTCGAATTCGAGGCCGCGCTCAAGCAGGGGCTGGTCGAGGTGACGGAGGTGTCCGAGCATGGAAGCGTCCCCTCCCTGCTCGTCAAGAACGGCGCAGACCGCGACGTGCTCATACTCGACGGCGAACAACTCGTCGGCGCAAAGCAGAACCGCATCGTCAACACCACGGTCGTCGTCCCCGCGCGCTCGACCGTAGAGATTCCCGTCTCCTGCGTCGAGCAGGGGCGTTGGCGCTACACGTCGCAAGGCTTCTCCAGCGGGCGCAGTCATTCTTCAAGCAGTCTGCGCTCGCTCAAGCACGCTTCTGTCACCAATAGCCTGCGAACGACGGGCAGCTACGACTCCGATCAGTCGGGGCTTTGGAGCGAAATCAGCTCCAAGATGCGCAGGATGGAGGCGCACAGCGCGACGATGTCAATGACCGACGTGTACGAGTCGAGCGTGAGCGGAGAGGACGAGACGCGGCTGGAGACGGAAGTCGCGTGCCAGCCGCATCAGGTCGGCTACTTCGCCTTCGTCCGCGGCGGCTTCGCGGGCGGCGACGTGTTCGGCTCGTCCGAACTATGTCGCGCCAAGCTCAACAAGATGCTGCGCGGCCATTACCTCGACTCGCTCGACGAGTGGGTCAAGTTCCCGCAACTCACGGTCGAGGAGGTCATCGGGCAGGTGCGCGCCGCGGAGGCAGAGCAGTTCGCCTCCGTGGGCAAAGGGTCGGAGATGCGCTTCGAGTCGGGCGAGCTTCAGGGCGCTTGGAAACTCGTTGACGAGTTCATCCCGCACCTGATGGTCTTCCCGAAACTCAACTGAGTCGTCCGTGTGTCACGCGCGGCGTTCAAGTATGAGTCGCGCGACGGCGCGAAGCAGGGCGGTCGGCCTCTCGACCGAATCGAGCGCGGCGCACGCGCGTTCGTACATCTGTCGCGCACGTTCGCGCGCGGCTTCGAGACCGTAGAGCGCGGGGTATGTGGCTTTCTGCGAGCGCGCGTCCTTGCCCGGCGTCTTGCCGAGGTCTTCCGCCGAGGCCGTCACGTCCAGAAGGTCGTCCGTTATCTGAAACAGGAGGCCGAGGTCTGTCGCGTATCGCCCGACCGCTTCAAGCTCGGCCTCACTCGCGCCCGCGACGCGCGCGCCCGCACGCGCCGCCGCGCAGATGAGCGCGCCCGTCTTGCGACGATGTATAAGCTCAAGCTCCTCGCCGCCGATGCCGGTGCGCGCCTCCGCGCCCAAGTCGTGCGCCTGACCCGCGACCATGCCTTCGGGCGTCCCCGCCGCACGCGCTAAGTCAGCGACAAGACGCACGCGCAACCCCGCGTCGAGCGCATCGTCTTCCGCGATTGTCTGGAAGGCGAGCGCTTGCAGCGCGTCGCCCGCGAGTATCGCCGTCGCCTCGCCGAATTTGACGTGGCACGTCGGTCGTCCGCGCCTCAGGTCGTCGTCGTCCATCGCGGGCAGGTCGTCGTGGACGAGCGAGTATGTGTGAATCATCTCGAAGGCGCAGGCCGTTCTAACGAGATCGTCCTCATCCGCGCCGAAGGTCTCGCCCACGGCAAACAGAAGCACGGGACGGAAACGCTTCGCGGGCGCGAACAGGCTCCAGCGTATCGCCGCGTGAATTGAGTCGGGATTGACCGTCTCGGCGGGGACTAACTCATCCAGCTTCGACTCGACGAGCGTGCGGACGCGCGCGGCATAGGCGCGAACCATTTCGGCGGAGACTTCGCCGCCATTCAAGAGTGCCGCGGCGCGCTCTTCAAAAGACGCTCTCGTCATCGTCCTCTTCCTCGGCGTCAAGAAGCCTCTCGGCCTCGAACGGGACGACGATTGTCGAGCCGTCGCCGCCGCGCAAGAGAGTCTCGATGCGACGCTCCGCCTCGTTCAGGCGCTCCTGACACTCGCGCGCCAATTTCACGCCCTGCTCGAAAAGCTCAAGGCTCTGCTCAAGCGGCAGCTCGCCGCGCTCAAGCTCGCGCACTATGCGTTCGAGCGACGCGAGCTGCGTCTCGAAGTTCGGCTCCGCCGCCACCGCGCTTTTTGTCTGTTCTCTTTTCGGCATCTTCAAATGTGAAACCGCAAGACAATTATTACGGTTTGCATTTGCATTGGCACTGAAAACAGTAGTTTCGACTCGATGTTTATTGGCATTGTTAGTGCCAATGCAAGCGCAAACCGTAATAACATGGATGGACAGGATTAAGACAAATGCGGAATGATGAATGCGGAATGCGGAATGAAAGACAGCGATGCTCTCATTATTCCGCATTCATCATTCCGCGTTCATCATTTCTTTCTTATCCTGTCTATCCTGTCCATCCCTGTTAAAATTTCTCTCATAAACGACAATCATAATTTCACCGCGCGCCCTTACGTCGCGGCTGGCCCTGCGGCTGCTGCGCGGGCTGCGCGAGCGCGGGCACGCTCGAAGCCAGCCGCGCAGAGATGTCCGCGACGAGCTGATCGTCCTTGACCGTGACGACCTTCCAGCGCTCGCCGTCGCGCCGCATACTCAATTCAATCGGGCGGTCGCCCGCCTTGACCACGACCGCCGCCTCGTCTCCCTGCTCGCGAACGTCCGCCGCCGACCTCATGCCGAGCGCGGTCAGCACGAAAGGCACGCTCCCCGAAGCGTTCTTCGACAGCGACTTCATGCTCGCGGCGATCTGATCGCGCACGCCCTCGCGCACGCGCGGCAGAAGCTGCGGCAGCGCGTTCGTGAGCTGAGCGCGCGCGGCGGGCGGCACATTCGAGTTTGCGCCCGCCAGTTTTTCTATGACCTGCGGGATGAACCCTTCGGCGATCTTGTCCGCGTCAATCAGCGACTCGACCGTCTGCACATCGTCGCGCTGCGCCGCGTCAACGAGTAGCGCGAGGCTGTACGCCGGACTCTTCTTGTAGCTCTGCCACCAAGCGTAACTGCCGACGAGCAGCACGACGATCAAACCAATGACGACCAATCCCGTGACGGACAGATAACGACTCGCGCGACCGAAGCGGCGACCCTTCTTCAGGCGCGCTTCCTCTTGCATGCGCGCCACGTCAACCACGATGCGACTCTTTCCGCCGCGCCCCGTCGTCGGCTGCGTCATCTGCTGTCCTCCTCCACCCCCTCGATCTCTTCCACGCGGCAGCGCAGCGCGCCCTCCGACAAACGCACGCGCACGCGCTCGCCAACGCCCGTCGAGCGCGACGAGCGCAAAAGCTTTCCTCGCTCGTCCTGCGCGAGCGCGTAGCCGCGGCCCAGCACGGCGAGCGGCGACATCGCGTCGAGCGCGGTAACGGCGACCGCGAATCTTGAGCGCGCGTCTTCGAGACGCGAGCGCGCGGCAGCTTCGAGCGACGCGCCGCCGACGGTCAGACGCACGCGCGCGCGCGACGCTCTTGCCGTAACCTGAGTGGGCTGCAAACGCCTGATTACCGCATCAAGCCCGCGACGCGAACGAACGATAAATTCCGCGCCTCTACGCTCCAGTCGGCGACGCGCGTCGTCCGTCTCTTCGCGCGCGACGCGCAGACGCATACGCACCTCGTCGAAGCCCGGCGACATCGCCGCCTCCTGCGCGCGCGCTCGCTCCGCGATGACGCGATAGCGCGCGGCGTTGACGAGGCCGTGCGTGAGCTGTTCGACGTAGCCTGCGATCTCGTCCTCGCGCTCCGCGACAAGCTCCGCTGCCGCCGTCGGCGTCGCCGCGCGCACGTCCGCCGCGAAGTCCGCGATGGTGAAGTCAGTCTCGTGCCCGACCGCCGAGATGACGGGAACGACCGAGGCGCGTATTGCCCGCGCGACCTCCTCTTCGTTAAACGCCCAGAGGTCTTCGCTCGACCCGCCGCCGCGACCGACGATGATCGCGTCAATGCGTTCGTCCGCGCGCTCTTCGGAGACGGCGCGCAGGTGGCGCTCGTTCAGAAGCTGAAGCGCGCGCACGATCTCCGCGCCCGCGCCTCCGCCCTGCACGCGCACGGGCGCGACGATGACGCTCACGGTGCGCGTGCGCCGCTCGATTGTGCGTATGATGTCGCGCAACGCAGCGCCCGTCGGGCTTGTGACGACGCCGACCCGTCGCGGCAAAAGCGGCAGCTCGCGCTTCAAAGATTCGTCGAACAGCCCCTCGCGCGCGAGCCTCTCTTTCAACTGCTCGAAGGCGACGCGGAGCGCGCCCGCGCCGACGGGGTCGAGCGCCTCCACGGTCAACTGGTATTCGCCGCGCGGCTCATACACGGTCACGCGCCCGCGGACGCGCACGAGCAGTCCGTCCGAAGGTCGAAACCGTATGCGGCAGTTGACGCCGCGAAAGCACGTCGCGCGTAGCTGCGCGCCCTCGTCCTTCACGGTGAAGTACCAGTGGCCCGAAGCCGCCGGGTGGAAGTTCGATATCTCGCCCTCGACCCACACGGACGCGAAACGGCTCTCAAGCGCGCCGCGCACCTGCGAGGTCAGCTCCGACACGCTGAGCGGTCGTCGCTCCGATTCGTCGAACAGGGACATGAGAAGGGGACGTGTCATACTAAGGATGAAGGATGAAGGATGAAAAGGCAAGACGGAAGAAACGCAGAAGTCAGAACGCTGAACGATGAATTGAAAGACGAGTTTTCAATTCATCGTTCAGCGTTCTGACTTCTGCGTTTGCCTCGCGTAGTAGCCCTGCCGGTACAGCAGGCGCAGCTTTTCTTTGCGGAGCGCAGGCGTCGTTATCTCGATCTGGAGCTTGCGGAACGAGCCGTCGCGTGCGCGGTTCAAGGGGGTGTAGGTGATGAGGTACTGCGAGCGCAGCTCGCGCTCGATCTGCGCGAAGACTTCCGAGAGGTCGCGCGCGTCTTTGGGGAAGAAGGCGCGACCGCCCGTCTCCTCTGCGAGCCGTCGAAGGTAGTCGCGGCGCATCTCGCCCTCTTTGAAGTGGCGGTCGCGTATGCCTATCGAGTAGACGACCGTGTTGTGGCGGACGGCGTGCTCGACCGCTTGATAGATGCGCGTGCGGCTGCTCGTATCGTCGCCGTCGCTCAGAAGGATTATGGCGCGTCGCGTCCGCTCGGAAGTTTTGGAGAGGACTTCGCGGACGGCGACGACGATGGAGTCGAAGACGCCGGTGCGGCAGCGCAGCCTCTCGTCGTCCGGCACGTCGTTGTCGGGGTCGCACACGGGGTTCGCTTGCGTGTACTCGACCTTCAACTTCTCGACGGCTGCGAGGAGAAGCGTCGCGTCACTCGTCGGCGGCTGGTCGAGGCGCGTGATGCCGGTGAAGGAGAGGACGGAGGCCGAGTCCGTCTGCGGGCGGAGGACGGAGCGGACGAAAGCGATTGCCGCCGTCTGCTCGTCCCGCAAGACCTTCTCCTGCGACGCGCTCGTGTCAACGAGCAGAGCGAGCGAGAGCGGCGCGTCCGTCTCGCGCTCGAAGGACGCGATGCGCTGCTCGACTCCGTCTTCTAGCACGCGCACGTCTTCGGCTTTGAGCGTCGTGACGAAGCGGCGTTTTTTGTCGGTCGCAGAGAGAAGGATCGTCGCGAGGTCTGTGTCAATGCGCTCGACCTCTTCGCCGTCGGCGGGCGTGGGCGTCTGCGTCGGCTGTTGGATTGTTTGCGGCGGCGCGTTGTCCTGCGCGCGCGACGTTTGCAGCGGCGCGCACGGCAGTATCAGGGTCGAGAGCAGAAGCGTGACGATGAGTGTGGACGTGTTGATTGTGAGTTGAGCGCAGGGCGGCATCTTTTCACCGCAGAGGCGCAGAGGACGCGGAGGAGGCGCAGAGAGTTGAGCTTTTCTCTGCGTGAACTCTGCGTCCTCTGCGCCTCTGCGGTGAGTCCGCCGTCGCATGCTCTCAAGAAATCCCTGCAAAGATATTTTACCCATCGCTCTACAAAACTTTCGGCGGGCACTTCTTCAAGGCGTGGGCGCGGGCGTCGTGGTCGCCGCCACGCTGACCGCGGGACTCAGGCGAACGGACGCGCCCTCGCGCGAGACGCGGACGCGGACGCGCGCGTCGCGCCGCGAATCCGCCGCCGACTCGTATGTGATCGTGTAGGCCGTGCGGAGCTGCGCGGCCACGTCGTCGTATGCCTGCTGCAACTGTTCGAGGCGCGTGATGGGGTAGTAAGTCCCGCCTGAAACTTCGGCGAGCCTTCGCCCTTCGTCGCCCGCGCGCGATGTGAGCGTGAGGTAGCGCGTCCGCATCGGGTCGAGCGTCGTGGCGGGCGCGCTCGCGCTCGAAGACGGAATCAGCCCCGACGGGACGTAGAGCGGATAAATTATCGCGCCCGTCTCGACGACGGCTTCGAGGACGGAGGGGAACGTTAGGAAGGAGCGGTTGTCGTCGCCGTCCGAGAGGATGACTACGCCTGTGCGCTCGCCGCGCAGAGGCTTCAAGGTGTCAACGAGCGAATAGCCGAGGGCGTCGTAGAGCGCGGTCGCGCCGCCCGCGCGGATGTCTTTGATGCGTTCGGTGAGAACGCTCCGGTCGGAAGTAAAGCCGGAGACGAGCTGCACGTCGTCGCGGAAAGAGATGATGGCGATGCGATCCTGCGGCCCGGCTGTGTTGAGGAAGTCGAGCGCGGCCTTTCTGATGAAGTCAATGCGCTCTTCGACGCTGCCCGAAACGTCGAGCAGGAGGATGAGGTTGAAGGGCGCGGTTGTGGGCCGCACTTCGCGGACGGCGCGCTCCGCTCCGTCTTCCGTGACGGTGAAATCCTTTTCCGTTAGCCCGCTTATCGCGCGCCCGTTGTGATCCGTGACGCGCGCCTGCACGCGCGCGAGGCTCGCACCCGCCGACGCCCTCACGTCGAAGGGATTCGCGCGCGCGCCGAAGGAAGGCTCGCCCGCGCGTTGCGGCAGAGTCTCCGCGTAATCGCCGACGAGCCGCGGCGCGGCCTTGCGTATCGTGTCCGTAAGCTCCGTGTCGCCGCTGCGTATGATCGCGCGCGCGGCATCCGTGAGCGCGCGCTCGCGCAAATCCGAAGGCACTTGGCTCTCGTCTTTGACGCCGAACAGGACGACGCCGCGCGCGGTCTCAAGGTCGAGCCGGATGCGCTCTTCCGCTTTCGGCTTCTTGCTCCCGAAGCGGCCCGCTATCTCGAACGAGCCGCCGCGCTTCGACTTTATTTTCGGCAGCTCGACCTCGCTGAAGAAGCGCGGGCGGCTGAGCGTCCAGCGGAAGCTGTAGCGCAGTGCGTCGAGCGGAACGTCCGCGCGTATCGTCCCCGTGTTGGTTTTGACCTCGGCCTCGGAGACGTTGCCGACAACGTCAACCGCGCCGGCTTCGGTCTCGACGAAGACGCGCGCGCGCGCGGGGACTAGCACCATCACGTCTATGCGCTCGCGCTCTACTTGCGCGGCGCTGAGCGTCGTCTTCATGCCGCCCGCCGCTTGCCCGCCCGACGCCCCGCGCCCGACCTCGATGTTCAAGGAGCCTCCGCCCGGCTCGACGCGCACGTCCTTTTCGCCTACGGGCAATCCGGTCGAGACGGCGCGGACTAAGACCCTCTTGCGCTCCTCTTCGGCGACGACCGTCACGCGCCCCGTGCGGTTCTTCACTCTCAGCTCAAGCTTTCCCGGCGCGTCCAACTCGCGCTCGTAACTCTGCGCGCGCGCCGCGACCGCGCACAACGACAGCGCCGCCAAAACGAGTGCGAAGCGCGCCGAGCTTTTTATTCGGAAGAGACTGAAGGGCCACGCTCCGGCGTGGGATCGGTAAAGCATACTCTGAAATCCTGCCCCCGCGCGGGCCGGAGGGTCAAGGGGAGAAGAAAGTCAGAAGTCAGAACGCTGAACGCTGAACTGAGGACTACAGGTTTTCAGTTCAGCGTTCAGCGTTCTGACTTCAGCCTTCTCTTTTGTGTATGTACTCGGCGATGGCGTCGCGCAGCTCGCGCGCCTGCTCGGAGTTGAGCGAGCCTGTGACGGCGCGGCCCTCTTGAAAGGCGATGATCGTGACGCGACCGTCCATCTGGAAGTTGAAGGTAAAGTTGCTGCCGTTGTCCGTGTCAAAGACGAGCGCGGGCGACACGCTCGCCGCGCTGTTGGATTCAAGAGGCATCTTTAGGCGTCTCCGTTCGCTTCGTAAAAATTTAGGG
>DASQLL010000145.1:0-5133 GCA_035630035.1 Pyrinomonadaceae bacterium
CACATGGCCGCGAGCGGCGTTGTCGAGCGCGTCAATCTCATCATGTCGTCGTCGGCTTTGGTTGTCGCGCGCGTGGAGATGGGCGCGAAGATCGAAGCGGGCGACGCGCGCGCGGTCAACGAGTGGGTGGGACTTCCGGCAGACTCGAAGCTGATACGATTTCATCGTCTCGACAACATGGCGGCGCAGCCTTCGTCGGGGTCGCACCCGCAGGTCGGGATGGTCGTCGTGCCCTGTTCGATGGGGACGCTCGGCGCGATTGCGAGCGGCGCGGGGACAAACCTGATTCACCGCGCGGCGGACGTGACGTTGAAGGAGGGACGCAAGCTCGTCCTCGTCGCGCGCGAGACGCCTTACAACGCCATCCACATCGAGAACATGCTAAGGCTCGCGCACGCGGGCGCGCGCATAATGCCCGCAAGCCCCGGCTTCTATCACCGCCCGCAGACCATCGAGCAGTTGGTTGACCACCTCGTCTTCCGTATCCTCGACCAGTTCGGCATCCCGCACCCAACGGGCACGCGCTGGAAAGGCGAGACAGGAGAAACGCAGAAGTCAGAACGCTGAACGATGAACTGAAGGCAAGCGCTTTTCAGTTCATCGTTCAGCGTTCTGACTTCTACGTTAATGCTTATGGAGTGGCACAAAGGCGAGTTCACGATCAGCGACGACCGCGCGCGGCTCGACGTTGCGGCCATACACGAATTCCTCTGCACGCAGAGCTACTGGGCGCGAGGGCGACACATCGAAGTCGTCCGCCGCGCGATAGAGAACTCTCTGCCGTTCGGTCTCTACAGGGGCGAGCGGCAGATAGGCTTCGCGCGCGCCGTGACGGACTACGCGACGTTCGCTTGGCTCGCGGACGTTTACGTGCTGGGCGAGTTTCGCGGGCACGGCCTCGGCGTGTGGTTGGCCGAGACCGCTCTCGCGCACCCGGAGCTGCAAGGGCTTCGACGCTGGATTCTCGCCACGCGCGACGCGCACGAGCTTTACCGCCGCTTCGGCTTTAAGGCGGTGAGCGAAGAGTTCTTCATGGAGAAGCTTGACGAAGACGCTTGAGCGCCGTCCACCGCCGAATGTGAGCGAGCGCGGCGAGTTGCTTCTCGGCAGAGCATCACACGCAGAAGGCGTTCGCAGAGTGCCACGCGCGGGGGCGCGGGATTGCGCTTTGCAAAGCGCAGAACGGCGTTTTTGTTCGAGAACTGAAGCTTTTCCGCGTGTCGGCGGTTGGCGCGGGCCTTGCTTTTAAGTTTGGTGGGGAGACTTCAGACAAGTTCGGCGGGCCAGTTTGATTTCGCATGAGCACGATATCCACGACGCGCAACATACGCACGACGCTCGAAATGATAAAGATCGAGCACACGCTGTTTGCGCTGCCCTTCGCTTTCTTGGGCGCGGTTCTGGCGGCGCGCGGGTTTACGCCCACGGGCCTGCCGACCGTGCGTCAGGCGCTCTGGATAACGCTCGCGATGGTCGGCGCGCGCTCCGCCGCGATGGCCTTCAACCGCATCGCCGACCGCCGCTTCGACGCCGCCAACCCGCGCACGGCTTCGCGCGCGATACCCGCGGGTCAGCTCTCGCTCTCGTTCGTCGGCGCGTTCACGCTCGCTTCGTCCGCGCTCTTTTTCCTCGCAGCGGCGATGCTCAACCGCTTGACGCTCCTGCTCGCGCCCGTCGCGCTTGCGTCCGTACTGCTCTACTCGTACACGAAGCGTTTCACTTCGCTCTCGCACATCGCGCTCGGCTGGTGTCTCGCAATCGCGCCGGCGGGCGCGTGGATCGCGGTGCGCGGCGCGCTCGACGGCGCAGTGCCGCTCCTGCTCTCGCTCGTCGTGCTTCTGTGGACTGCGGGCTTCGACGTTCTCTACGCCTGTCAGGACTTCGACTTCGACCGCGCGGCGGGACTTCGCTCGATCCCCGCGCGAGTCGGCGTCGGGCGCGCGCTGTGGGTCTCGCGCACGCTTCACGCGGGGGCGTTCGCGTCGCTCGTTGGGTTATACTTTCTGACCGGCCTCGGCGCGCTCGCGCTCGCGGGCGTCGCGTTGACGGGCGCGCTGCTCGTTTATCAACACTCGCTCGTCCGCGCCGACGATTTGAGCCGGCTCAACGCGGCTTTCTTCACCACGAACGCCTTCGTCAGCGTGATTCTTCTGGCGACGTTTGGCGGGGCGGTATTTTTTTGAAGACGTAGCTTTTCAGAGATTTGAAATGTCAGGTCAAACGAAAGCAGAGGGATAAGATGGCTGCAACTTTAATATCAACCGAGCGCAAGCCTGTCGTCCTTCATCTAGGCCCGGTGCTTGGGAGGATGACGGAACATGAGTTCTACGAGTTCTGCCAGCTCAACAAAGACCTCCGCATCGAACTCAACAGTAAAGGAGACCTCATCATCATGCCACCCACCGGCGGGAAAACTGGCAGGCGTAGCTCCAAGCTGACCGCGAGGCTGACGGTGTGGGCGGAAGATGACGGAACTGGGCAGCCTTTCGATTCATCCACCGGCTTCACTCTTCCGAACGGCGCGAAGCGATCCCCGGACTTCGCGTGGGTCGCCAATGAGCGTTGGAACGCGTTCACCGAAGAAGAGCAGGAAGAGTTCCCGCCGCTCTGCCCCGACTTCGTCGTGGAGCTTCGCTCACGCACTGACTCGCTCGCGCTCCTGCAAAAGAAAATGAAGGAATACATCGAGAACGGCATACGACTCGGCTGGTTGATTGACCCTGTGAAGAAAAAAGTCTACGTCTATCGCCCGCAGGCCGCCGTCGAAATCCTTGACGACCCGGAGACGATTTCTGGCGAGCCGCTACTTCACGGCTTCGCGCTCGACGTGCGCGCCTTGTGGAACTGAACTTTGAACCTTGAACTTTAAGAACATGAACTTTTCACACGACCCCAAACTGGGCGAGCTTGCCGCCAAAATCGAGGCGCGCGAGCGACTCTCATTTGAAGACGGCGTGGCGCTGTTCGCGACCGACGACGTGCCCACGCTCGGTCGCCTCGCGGACTCCGTCAGGCGGCGCATGCACGGGCGCGTGACGTACTACAACGTCAACCGCCACTTCAATCCTACGAACGTCTGCTACGCAGACTGCAAGTTCTGCGGCTTCTTCCGCACGCCGCGCGCGGCTGATGCGTACACGCACAACATCGAAGACTCTTTACGCATCGCGGGCGAGGCCGTCAAAGAAGGCGCGACCGAGCTGCACATCGTCGGAGGCTTGAACACGAAGCTGCCGTTCAGCTACTTCACAGACCTTCTCTCGTCTCTCAAGGCGAGCTACCCGCGGCTTCACCTGAAGGCTTGGACGATGGTCGAGCTTGACCACTTCGCGCACTTCTACAAGATGTCGGACGAGGATGTTATCGAGAAGTTGAAGGCGGCGGGGATGGACTCGTGCCCCGGCGGCGGCGCGGAGATTTTCCGCGAGCCTACGCGCGCGATGATCTGCGCGCACAAAACGGACGGCGCGCGCTGGCTAGAGCTTTCCGGGAAGTGCCACGCGGCGGGCCTCAAGACCAACGCGACGATGCTCTACGGCCACATCGAGACTATAGAAGACCGCGTTGACCACTTCATCAAGCTGCGCGAGCAGCAGGACAAATCGGGCGGCTTCCAGTGCTTCATCCCGCTCGCCTTCTACCCTCCGGGCACGCAGCTCTCGCACCTGCCCGGCCCTTCCGGCGTTGACAGCCTGAAGACGATGGCCGTCTCGCGTCTGATGCTCGACAACTTCCCGCACATAAAATCCTACTGGGTCATGCTCGGCAAGCGTCTCGCGCAGGTCGCCTTGCACTACGGCGCGAACGACCTCGACGGCACGATAACCGAAGGCGGCGAGCTGACCGAGAGCTACTCGGTCGAGTCGGGCGGCGAGGTCAAGATGTCGAAGCAGGAGATCGTCGCGCTGATAGAAGACGCGGGCTTCGAGGCAGTCGAGCGCGACACGCTCTACAACCGCGTCGCGCACGAACCTGCCACTGTCTGAGACGAATTCGTATTGAGGGATTTTAAGACTTGTTGACTCGTCGCAAACGAAGCTCGCTGCTGATTCTCGTCATCGCCTTGTGTATCGCACCAATGCTTCAACTATGCGTTGAAGCACAAGGCGCTTCGCGCGCGGGCGGCTCTATCAATCAGGCGAAGCGCGCGCGAAAGCCACAGTTCGGCGACTATCCCGTGAAGGAGATTTACAAAGGCCGCGTGGCCCGCGTCCGCCTCGACAGCCCGAGGGCGCGCATGTTCCGCACGCGCCTTCGGGAAGGCTCGCGCTCCGGCCCGAACTTCGCCGGGCATTACGCGGTGGTCATCTGGGGCTGCGGGACGGGCTGCGCGCAGATGGGCGTGGTGGACTCGAAGACCGGCAGAGTCTACTTCCCGCCCGTCGAGTGGATGGACATTCCAGACATGGAAGACGAACAGTCGCGCAGTAAGTTCTTCCGCCTCGACAGCAAGCTGCTCGTCATCACGAAGTCCAACTACGACATGGAGCGCAGCTACACGGCTTACTACTATCTCTTCGACAAAAACCGCTTCCGCCTGCTCCGCAAAGCGGAAGAGCGTCACCCCGAAGAACCTGAACAGCCGGGAAATTAGAATCATCGAATATCAAACATGACAACCTTAATCGAAACACGCACCATCACCGTCGCCCTTATCAAAGACGCCGGCTTTGAGGCGGTCGAGCGCGACATGCTCTATAATCACGTGCAGCGCGAGGCCGCGACCGTCTAAATGCATCATGTAGGAGAAATGCCATGACGAATGAAGAGATGCAAAGGATGATGGAGTTCATCATCAAGCAGCAGGAAAGCTTATCCGACAGGATGGAGCAGATGTTGGAGCTGCACGCTCAATCCGAAAAGCGCATCACACGGCTTGAAACGGCTGCCGTCAATCTCTATAACGCAACGACTGAGCTTAGCAAGGTGCAGAAAGAATTAACGGAGAGGATGGCTGAGTTGGCGGAGGCTCAGGCGCACACCGATCAAAGGCTGAACGTGATAATTGACATCATCGAGCGGGGACGCAACGGGAAATCACAAGGCTAACCATGACGACCGCAACAGAAACACGCACCATCACCGTCGCGCACTCGCCCGATTCGGACGACGCGTTCATGTTCTACGGGCTGG
>DASQLL010000146.1:0-12558 GCA_035630035.1 Pyrinomonadaceae bacterium
TAAAAAAAACGGAATATTAAACTGTAAAAGTCTTCCAATCGCCTTACTCATATTTGCCTCCAGATTCCGCCTGATTCACAAGCGAACCTTAACTGTGAAGTGGTTTCTAATACAAGAAGGTTTGACAGAGAAAGCTGTCTATCTACTGTTGAGCGGAACGATTTCCGCATAACACCATTATATGCGTACCGGCTACGCCGTTGCAGTAATGCCTTTCCCGGACGGTGCCGCCGGCTTAGAGGAAGTGGACGATGACGGCGTGGCCGTCGGGGCCGTCGCGCTCTTTCTTGTCGAGTGCGTGTTAAGCTTTCGAGTGGCCGCGACGAGATATGAAGCCAAAGCAATTCGTCTATGACCGCATGGCCGCGCACTACGACGGCGCGATGCGCCCGCTCGAACGTCTCGGACTCGCTGGGCTAAGGGCCGCCGCGCTTCGAGAGTTGCCCGCGGGCGCGCGCACGCTCGAAGTCGGCGCGGGCACGGGCGCGAACTTTCGTTTCTACCCGCGCGACGCGAAAGCCTGCGCGTGCGTGGAGCCGAGCCGCGAGATGCTTCTGCGCGCGAGCGCGAAGCCTGAGCGTCCGCCGCACTCGCTTCTCGTGCAATCCGTCGCCGAGCGACTTCCTTTCGGCGATGACGCATTCGACGCGGCCTTCGCAACGCTCGTATTCTGCTCGGTCGAGTCGCCGCCGTCGGCGTTCGCGGAGCTTCGACGCGTCGTGCGCGCGGGCGGCACCGTCGTTCTGCTTGAGCACGTCCGCCCGCGCGGGCCGCTCGGCTACGCCTTCGACGCGCTGAGCCTTTTGACCGTGCCGCTCTTCGACGACCATTTCAACCGCCGCACGAGCGAAGAGGCACGCCGCGCCGGACTTGAAGTTGTTCGTATTGAGAATCACCTGCTCGGCGTCGTGCAACTTATTGTCTGCCGCGTTAATTAAGTCGGTCTTGTGCGCGGCGCATATTTTATTAACCACAGAGACACAGAGGGCGCAGAGGTAGCACAGAGAGCCAGAATTTCTCTGTGCAATCTCAGTGTCCTCTGTGCCTCTGTGGTTAAAACTGATGCTGTAAACTCAACTCGAATTTGAAAGTCACCGTATGGCCGCAAATCAGAACAAGTCTCAGACCCGCGCGCGCGTCGGCTGTCAGGGCTGGAACTACGACGACTGGGTGACGCCGCCCGCGGGCGCGCGCCCGATCTTCTACCCGCGCGGCACGCGCGCCGCCAACATGCTCGACGTGTACGCGCGCGCCTTCGACACGGTAGAGGTGGACTCGACCTTCTACGCAGTGCCTTCCGATTCGACCTTCGACGGCTGGAAGCGGCGCACGCCCGACGGCTTCACATTCGCATTGAAGCTGCCGCGCGAGATAACGCACGAGCATGCGCTGCGCGGGGCGCTCGCCGCGCGCGTGCTGGAAGAGTTCTGTCGCGGCGCGCGTCGTCTGGGTGAGAAGTTGGCGGCGGTGCTTGTGCAACTGCCGCCGCAGTTCGAGGCGACGGGAGAGAACGCGCGCTCGCTCGCGGAGTTTCTGCCCATGCTCCCCGAAGACATACGCTTCGCCGTCGAGCTGCGCGACTCCTTCTGGTTCGACGAAGAGATGCTTGCGCCTCTCTTCAGTCGCCGAAACGTTTCGCTTGCGCTCGTCGAAGGGCCGTGGGCCGCTCGCGAGCGCGTGTGGCGCGCAGCCGCTCCGCTGATCGGCGCGACCGACTTCGCATACGTCCGTTGGATGGGCGAGCGTGACCTCGCGCGCTTCGACGAGGTCGCGCGCCCGCGCGACGCGAACCTTCAAAAGTGGGCCGCGGCCATCGAGAGATTGCGCGGGCGCGTCACCGAAACTTTCGCCTACTTCAGCAACTTCTACGAGGGCCACGCGCCCGCGAGCGCGAACAAACTCAAGCTCCTGCTCGGTCAACCCATCGTCGAACCGGATGACTTAGAGAACCAGCCGTCGCTTTTCTGAAGCGGCAAAGAATTAACAGGGATGGACAGGATATACAGGATAAGAAATTAAAGATTTCAAATTTGAAAATCTTAAATCCGTCTGTCTTGCTTTTTATCCTGTCTATCCTGTCCATCCCTGTTAATTTTTCTTTCCCTTTAACTCTCCGATGATTTTCAAGCGCACGACTTTCGGCCTCTTCCGCCCTCCTGCACGTTTTGTGCTATCCTCTTTGCGCTAACTGCCCCTAAAACTGACTCTTCGGAAACTACTTCGGCCTTTTGAGGGAGGAGAATATTTTCATGCGTCTTCTGAACGGAACGAAAGCGATTTTAGCAACGGCACTCGTCGCCGCCGCGGGCGCGGCATGCCGCACGGCTGAAGAGGCGAACGTGAACGCAGGCAGTGCCAACGCCACGGTCAACGTCAACAGCGCGAGCAACGCGAATATGACCTCCTCAACCGTGACGACCAACACGGGACAGACCATCGAGGCCAGAGAGCCTGACAAGTACAGCGCGACCGTCGTCGTCGCCGCTTCAACATCAGGACAGCAGCGCGCCGCCGGTCAGACCGAGATCAAGGTCGCGCGCAGCGGCGCAGACCGACGCTACTCGCTCGACACGAAACTGCCCGGCCTCGGCGAGATCATCTTCCTCGACAAGGCCGACAAGCGCTATCTCATAATCCCTTCGCAGAAAAAGTACGCGGAGCTGACGCAGGAGCTGACGGGGATGAACATGGATGCCGTGCGCTCGATGACGCCGGGCCAGATCGTCGCCTTCGTCTCGCGACAGCAGGGCGTCGAGCGCATCGGCGACGAGACCTTAAACACGCGCGCCGTCACGAAGTACAAGGTCGCGGGCCGCGCTCAGACTCAAAGCAGCGCGGGACAGGTGCAGGGCGAGACTTTCATCTACGTTGACAAGGAGACGGGCCTGCCTCTGCGCGTCGAGGGCTTCGGACAGTCAACGGGCAACGTGCAGGGCGTGTCGGGCGGCAACCTCGTCGCGGAGATGAGGGAGCTTAAAACGGACGTTGACCCGACGTTGTTCGAGATTCCGCAAGGGTTCGCCAAGATCACGCCCGAAGAGATCAAACAGCAGGTCGCGCAGATGACGCAGTTCCTGCAAGGCGTCATGGACTTCATCAACAAGCAGCAGGGCGCGGCTGCGCCGTCGGCGTCGCCCGCGTCTTCGCCCGCGCGATGAACCGGGGCAAGGGGGCATAGATGAAATACGTTCTCACGCTCCTCTTGGGCGTCCTTACGGGAGGCGCGCTCGCGTACTTCCTCTTCGTCGGCGCTCCGCACTCGAACTTGCAGAAGGGCGAGCTTGTGCGCGCGCCCGATGCAGGCGGGCCGCCGCCGGGAACAGCCGTCGTCGAGCTCGACGAGCAGTTCTTCAACGCTCTGCTCGGCTCGATCTTCCGCGACCTTAACAAGCCCGCCTTCCCTCCGCAGCCCGGCGGCGGCTGTCAGAATCAGGTGGTGATCGAACCGAACGCGGGCGGCGTGCAGACCGCCGTTGTGTTGCGCGAAGGCAAAGTGACTGTGCCGCTCGCCTTCAGCGGCGGGTACGAGTTGCCGATAGTAGGATGCCAGAGTTACAAGGGCACGGCGGAAGCGAACATTGACTTCCGCTTCGCGCCGGAAGAGCAGACGCTCTACGGCCAGTTGAACGTCGTGGGCGTGAACCTCGAAGGCATGTCGCCGCTTTTGAGCGGCCCCGTGACGGCCTTCGTGCAGGGCGCTATCAACCAGCGGGTCAACCCGCTCGTGTTGATGCGCGGCCAGCAGCTAACGCTCAACGTCCCCGTACAGGCCGCGGGCGGCGCGCTCAAAGGACAGGCGAAGGACGTTCGCCAAGAGGCCAAAGACGGCAAGCTCCGACTCCAAGTCACATACGACTTTCAGGGCGCGAAGGGCGGACAGTAAGAAAGGCAAAAGGCAAAAGGCAAAAATAGAAGACGCGCTCCTACGAGCCGCCGTCTTTCACTTTTGCCTTTTGCCTTTTGCCTTCCCGTAGGGCTTGCCTTTTGCCTCTCTTCTTATAAAATATCGCTCGGCCCCGGCGACTTAAACTTTCAACTCACTGGCGGCAACCCGATGCGCCACGCATCCGAGGTTAAGAGATGCGCCCCAACACACTCGCACGCAAAATTGCCTTGCCCCTTCTGCTCCTCTGTCTGTGCTGCGCGCCCGCGCGGGCGCAAGAAGAGACGTGGGTGCAGGCCGAACCCGCGCGCGTCGTCCCGCGCGCGCTCGCCGTTTTCAACTGCGAAGGGCAGACCGGCGTCAGCGCAGGCTGGGTTTTCAACGACGGCGGCTATCGCGTCGTGCAGCCGCCCGTCGTCTCGCGCGAGGGGCAGAAGATAACGCTCGACGCGCGCGTCGAAGAGTGGACGGGCGTACGCACGCTCTCAATCGTTCCCTTCGAGAAGAACTTCGAGCTGGGCGCGCTTGAGCCGGGCACGTACACGCTCGACTTCAAGTCTTGGGGCACGACGCTCAAGCAGCTTCAGTTCACAGTCCCGCGGACGCCCGCGGCAGCGCAGCCGATTGACCGCGGCTGCTTCTTCGTCATGCAGCACTATCGAGATTTTCTCTCGCGCGAGCCTGACGGCAGCGGCCTCGGTTTCTGGACGAATCAGATCGGCGAGTGCGGCCTTGACGCACAATGCATCGAGACGAAGCGCATCAACGTCTCCGGCGCGTTCTTCCTGTCAATCGAGTTTAGGGAGACGGGCTACTACCTCTACCGAATCTACAGGGCCGCGCTCGGTCGCCCGCCGACCTTCGCGGAGTTCGTCCCCGAAGCCGCCGCGCTCGGCAGAAACGTCGTCGTCGGGAGCGTCGAACCGTGGCTGACACGACTCGACGGCAACAAGGTCATGTTCACGCAGGGCTTCACAAACCGTCAGGACTTTCTCGCGCGCTACAACGGCCTGACGAACGCGCAATATGTTGACAAGCTCTTCGAGACCGAAGGCATCAGCCCGACAAAGGCCGAGCGCGACGAGCTAGTCAACAGCCTCGACCACTGCTCGTTCACCTTTGGCTGCCCGACGCGCGCCACCGTTCTTCGCAAGATCGTCGAGCGCCCCGACTTCGACCGCAAAGTTATCAACGAGGCATTAGTCACGATGCAATACTTCGGCTACCTGCGCCGCGACCCTGACGACGAAGGCTTCCAGTTCTGGCTACGGAAGCTCAACGAGTTCGGCGGCGACTTCCGACGGGCCGAGATGGTCAAAGCGTTCATCACGTCCGACGAATATCGAAATCGCTTCTAGGGTGGGCTTCGATTGAACGTATACAGCAATTTTCAGTTGAGTGTAATGCATGTGTGATTCACCGCAGAGGCGCAGAGGACGCAGAGGGGGCGCAGAGAGAGTTCAACCCTCTGCGAGAACTCTGCGTCCTCTGCGCCTCTGCGGTGAGTCCTGTTCGCTTTACACTCAAGAGAAAAACGATATAGGGACGAAGATTAAACACCGCAGGCACAGAGGACACAAAAGACGGCACAGAGAGTTGAATTACTCTGTGCCGTCTTCTGTGTCCACTGTGCCTGCGGTGTTGAGTTATTCTTGCTACGCTAAACTGATAATTACTCAAGCGGCGAACGACAGATATATGCAGCCTCTCAACCATAGATGATTGAGGACGGCTAACTGCTCACACCGTCGGAGCGCGGCAAGGATGTTGGGCGGGGCGTCGTACCGCTCCTTCAGAAGCTTCGTCATTTCCAGAAATTGCGTGGCGGCAGTTTGCGGCCCCTTCGACATGACCGCCCAAGCCCTGCCCGCGTCTACGTAAGCCTGTACCGACAACTTGACCGACGTTTTCTTGCGGCACTCAGGCAGCTTCAGCAGACCTTTGTTCACCTTCGGCAGCGCCAGCAATAAAAGGGACTTGTATTCGTTGAAGCTCACGAGGATCGTGGCCGACTCGCTGCCGTTCCTCTTAACGACCGAGGCGTCGAGCTTCTTCAGCGCCGCGACGGCGGACTTGAGCGCCCTCGTGTGGCCGATGGCTTCTTCGTAACTGGCTTGCCCCTCGTCTTCGTCTATCTCGGTGTACCTGACTCCGAACCCGATCCCGTCGAAGCAGTTCGAGACCTCGCCCCACACCTTGATCCACTCGCCGGAATGCAGCTCTATCTCAAGTCTGAGTAGCTCGTTGGCGGTCGCGACCTTGTCCGACAGTATGAAACATCCGCCGGGGCTTATGTCGCTCACCGTCCCCACGTAACATCCGAGAAGGCCCTCCCAACGCGCCTTGAGGTACGTGGTTATCCTTTCGTGCTGTCTTCGCTCGACGGGCAAAATGCTGTCGTCGTCAACGACCACGACCATCCCGTTCTCTTCCGAGGCCGTCATAAAACTTCTTTCCTTCCGCCGAATCAAATGACGCTCAGATGGCCGGCCTGCCCGCGCCCGCCGACGCCAGACGCTGGGGCACCGGCCCTCCCTGCGGCCTCGCCGCGCCGACGTGTCTGAGGACTTCGCGCATTCCAACATGGTGTATCAACGTGTCGAGGTAGGGGGCGAATTCGTTTAGCACTTTGTCGAAAGACTCGATCTCCTCGAAGGCGTCTTTAACCTTTTCGACGAAACTCTCGAACTCGGCCCAGTCCTTATACATGAGGAAGTGCATCGTCTCGTCGCGGAACAGCTCAAGGTGCCTGATGAGGGAGTGCTTGAGAAGGATGCCGTTGGCCTTCCGCGCGCGCTTAACTTTCTGGACCAGCAGATTGAGGTCGCGGTAGAGCGCGAGCGAGTTTTCGACCTTGTCCTGATAGTCCTCGAACAAACGCTCGCCGCTCGCCGCGGGGTCGAACGCCTGCGCGAGCGTGATGGCCGTCTGCTGTAGGCAGTTGTTCATCAGCCCCCACGCGCGCGTCAGCTCCGAGCGCGAGTACGGCGCCCCCGTAGCCCCCGTCAGCGCCCGGAAATCCATCCGAAAGACCTTGCTCATCTCGTGCGCGACGACGAAGCGCATCCCGTCGAGCGTGTCCTTCACGTCCTCGTTGAGGAAATCCGCCGACGCGACGGCCTCGGTCACGTAAGCGAGCAAGTTGGCGCACTGATTCCTCAGCACGTCGAAGAGGCGCGCAACCTCAGTCACGCCGCTCTCCTTAAGAATCCTTTCGATGGCCCCCAACGTGCCGAGCGCTTTGAGATGTCTGGCGTAAATCTGCGTGATGAGGTTGCGAAGGCGGGCCGGCTCTATGCCGTCCACCAGTTGGGCGAATCGCGGCGGAAGCGCGACCGCCGCCGGGCGTGCCTCGGAGGGCGGTATGGGCGAAGGAGGAGTGAGAACATCTCCGAGGTCAATCTCTATTTCGAGTTCGTCTTCGGCCATTGATTCTCTCGACAGACGCGCGCGCCAAGTGTGGGTAAGCCGCGAGGCAAATTTGTCTCGCGGCAAAGTCTACTTCGTCGTTGATGCGAGCCGGTGGCCGCGACGGCGAACTGCTCGTCCGCCGTCGCGGCCTTCCGGCTCGCGCAAAGGGTGCGCTACTTGGTCTCGGAGAGCGCGGCGATGTAGCAGCCGCGCGCCGTGGCGATGAGCGGGTCTTTTGCCATACGCACCTCGGAAATCTCGATGGGGAACTCACCCTCGGCCCGCAGCATCGCTTCAAACTTCTCAAGGAAGCCGACGGGTCTGGCCGTGCCGCCCGCGAGCGCGACCTTCATCGGGCGATCAACCTTGGGGAGGTGACTCGAGCGCGAGAACTCCGAGCGCAAGCGGTCAATGAGCGACTTCATCATGTCGTCGTAGAAGATGTGGAGGGCGTGCGACATTTCGTCCTTCGGCTGACGCGAAAGGTCGAGGTTCTCCTCTTTGAAGAGGCGCACCTTCGTCGTGTTCTGCTCGCCCATCACCTCCGCGACGTTGCGGTCTATGTAGTCGCCGCCCTTGGGGACGCTGAAGGTAATCATCGGCATGGACATGAAGGAGACCGAGACGTTGCACATCCCGCCGCCGAAGCTGATGCCGATGCCCGTGAAATTATCGTCCTGAAGCTCGGAGAAGACGACGGCCTGACCCTCGTTGAGCGGCTTCACGTTGTAGCCGAGCGTCTGGAGGAACTGTTTGAGGAGCGCCTCGTGGTAGACGAGCTTGCCGTTCACGCCCTCGCCGTTGCCGGGCACGCTGAAGCACAGAACCTCGTTCTTGCGCGCGCGCGGGACGAGCTTTTGAATGATGCGCTGAATCATGTGCTGGCTGTTCGCCTCCTCCGGGTTGAGAAGGCCGGAGCGCATGGGGCGGCGTGCGTCTGTGTTGAGGAAGCTGGCGAAGAAGTCCGAGTCGTTTCCGTAGACGTAGAGGTTCTTGCAGTTCCGCTCGTAGACCATCCCCCTGACCTTCAGCATGTTCTCGGCCATCTCCGAGCAAGGGACGGGGACGAAGGCGTTGAGCTGCGAGCGCGTCTTCTCGCCGCCGGGGCCGTCGGCCACGACGATCCGGCTCGTGCCGATGTCCAGACCGACCGGGCCTAGCTTCGCATCCGCCACTTGATCTATCACTTTAGTCCCTGCCGTCGAGGCATGATTTTTCTCTTCCATGATTTTCTCCTCAGTCAATTTTTAAATGGGTGGTTTTCCGAACAGGCGTCGTCGGGGGGAATTGCGAACGGCGGGCTGGCCGTCACTTCGCCTGAAGACCTTGCAATGCATGTGCCTCTGTGCGCGTCCGAAAGGGAGTCGGAATTGCGAGGCACTATTTCGGCACGCTTCGGCGGCGCGTCACCTGCCTGCGCCCCGGCTTGAAACCTCTGCGCTTTGCGCGCGGAGTTGCAGAGCGCCCTGAAGCTCCATCCGCTCCCGGTAGACCGAGCGCATCAGCTTTCGCAACTCATCGCTCCTCGTCTGCGTCTGCGCCGCACGGCGCTCGAACTCTTCTTCGGCGGCGGCGACGCCCGGCCAGAGCTGACCGCCGATTTTCTCCACAACGTCATCGTCGTAGGCGAAGCCCAGCTCGCCCACGCTCGCCGGCGGGACTTCGTACTTGTCGGAAAGTCCCATCGCCTCGAACGGGAAGCCGCGCGCCCAATCGCTGTGGAAAGCGATTCGCATGTTCGAGGGATTGATGGAGACCAGCCCGTGCGTCACGCAGTTGGCGTCGTCTAGCTGGTAGCGGCTGCGAAGCACCTGCGTGAGAAGACGTCCGGCCAGAACCTGCGCCTCCGTCAGTTGCTCGCCTGAGTCGCCTACGTTCGCCTTCGTCTCGAAGCAGACGCCGATGAAACTCTCGTTCAGCCCGACGTAGGTCACTTGGCCGTCTGACCAGACGGAATTGCCCGCGTGGTATGCCGTGTCGCCGTCGCGCACTACGCTGTAGACCTGCCCGAATCTGTCTATGACGTAGTTGTAAGATTTGTTTTTTCTGACGTAGTCGAGCAGGTTTTTCGAGCGTGTCTCAATCGAGTCGCTGTTGCCCTCGACGAACGGCAGAAGGTCGCTCTCCGAAGTGTGGTAGACGATGCCGACCGGACTGCTCTGAGGCTCGCCGACCGACGACGCCGCGCCCGGCTTGAACGCAACGTAGCGACGCGCGCGATTCTCGACCGCGTGCGAGTTTATGACGCGCGCTCCGTTGCTGTAGCGCTCGAAGCCGTCGCCCTGCTCGACCAACCAGACTTTCTCAGGCTGGTATGAGGGCAGCTTTCCCGCGATAGTGTCCTTCGGTGCGGCGGCCTCACTCGCGTAGACTTTTTCGACGCTCTTGTAGCGGCCCGCGAGGTATGTGTTGGCGTGCGCGACCGACCAGATTGCCGCGCGGTAAGCGACCGCGGCTAACATGACCATCGCGACGAGCGAGAGCGTGTAGAGGGCGTGCCGGAACTGGTAGCACCGATAAAAGGCGCGCGCCGAGAGCGGCGCTTCCGTGTGCAAACGGAGCAAACCGCGACGCCCGCCCGAGTCCGACGGAAGCAGTTTCGCTATCTCGCGGAAGATGAGGCCGTAGAGCGAGAATTTAAGAAGCCTGTCGTAATACTTTGAGTTTCTGAATGATTCCCATCTGCCGAGCGTCCCACTTAGGCGCTCGCCGCACGAGGCCTGAAGCGCGAGCGTATTCTTTAGAAAGCGCAGACGCACTTCGGGCTTCGCGAAGAAACGCGCGTAGCCTTCGACGATCTCGAAATGAGAAGTGTCTACTTCCGAGTGGGGCTTCACATTCATTTCCTAACCCGACAGGACGGCTAACTTCAGCGTCGGCGCATATCGCGTCCGGGCGCTTTACTTACTGCCGCGGGACGACGATGCCCGCGGGCGCGACGCCTTTGGCGCGCAGCAGCGCGGCCTCTTTCGACGCCCCGGCGCGGTCGTCGAAACTACCCGACTGCACCCTGTACCACTTGCCGCGACCGGGCAGTTCGACGGCGACCGTCCACGCGTCGAAACCCGCCGCGCGCACGCGCGAAACCTGTTCGTTCGCCCCAGACTCATCGCTGTGCGAGCTGACCTGCACGGTGAATTTCGGTTCGGAGTCGCTCGACGCGTTTGCCTGCTTATTCGACGCCCCGGCCACCGAGGGTTCTTCGGGAACGGCGGCGACGGGATGCGACTCAGCGGGAGATGTCGAAGTCTGCGAAGCGGGTTCAGCCGGTGTCGGGGCTTCAGAGGGGACGGCTTTATCGCCGACGCCTTCGGCGACGGGCGCGACTTCGGCCACTTGCTGCTCGCCGTTCGGGGCGACGGGTGCGGGTATAACTCCCGGGGTTGCCGCGTGGGCCTTCGAGTCATTCGAGGCGGAGGAGGCTGTGCCCGACGCACTGGCATCCGGCCTTACCCAGCTCAGCAGGAGGATAAGCAGGACGAAGAAGACGGAGGTGGTCAGAAGCCATGCCGGGGCCATCTTCATGACATGAATGCCCACGGCGTAAGTGTCGGGCGCGGAGCTGTCGCTCGCGTAGGGGGCTAACGTCGGCGCTTGAGCTACGACCGACTGCTCGTCTTCGGCTGCGACGACCGCCTCCTCATCCACAGACCCCTCGATGATTACCTCTTCGTGTTTAGCGTCCATAAATTTTTAAAGGAGGGTTTCAGGTGATCGAAGATTTCGGGCGTCGGCATGGGCCGCGGCCAAGCGACTGATGCGGGCACAGCACCTCCAACTGTGAAAACAACAAGTCTCGTGCCACCGTCGCTTAATAATTTCCGATCTGAACTTGTCAGGAAGAAAGTCAATTTGCTTTCTGGAACATCCCGTTGGAGTCGCCGCGCCTCTCATATCGCCCGTTCTCGTGACGTTAATTGTCACCCCAAACCTGACTTTATTCGTCACACGGCGACGGCCAAACAGTTTCTTCCTCGCTGCCGGACGAGCGTCTACCCTTGTCGCCCGCGCGAACCCGACCTCGCCGGCAGAAACGCCGCCGGGCATGTCCTTTGCTTGGGAGAAAATGGTTCTCTCGCGCGCGGGACTGTCCGGCGCACACGTTGGCAGCAATCGAGATGGACTCTTTACTCCTCGCTCTTTACTCCGCGCGCTTTCCGTCGCCTCGGCACTGCTGTGCGCGGCGACGCCCGTGAGCCGTCTACAACATGATTCTCATCTACAAAGAGCGTCCGTCCTACGCCTACACAACAATTGTGTGCGGGTTGGGTGTCGCCGCGCTGACCGCTTCCCTCATCAACTCGTCCGTTCCGCTCTGGGACGCCCGATTCCATCTCATCGCTTTCTGCGCGCTGACCGCCGGGACGCTGCTCTACGTCAAAGTCCCGCGCGCGAGTGCGGTCGTCCCGCTCTCGTCCGTGTTCGTGCTGGCGGCAGCAGTGCTTTACGGAACCGGCGCGGCGGTGACTCTCGCTGCGGCGGTCGCCCTCGTCTCTTCATTGCGGCTTTCACGCGGCGGTCGAAGTCTGCTGTGCGACTCGGCATTGGCGGCGGCTGTGACTTTCTGCTCGGTGGGGGCGCTGCTATGGCTCGACGGTGTCGCGGCGTTTGACTCTGCGTTCTTCACGGCCTTCGCCGTTGTGGCCTACTCCTTAGTTCAGGCCGCCGCCGAGTCCGTGCCGGTCTCAGTTTACGGCCCCGGCGCGGGCGGCAGTTTCTCTCCGAGACTTTATCTGAGGGCGCTGGGCTGGGGCACGTTGGTCTACCTGATTCCTTCTTCCTTCGTCGTTCTGGCCGCACGGATTCCTAACGGCAACGCCCTCGACGCCTCTCTGGCGCTCGCGGCTGCCGGCGCGGCGGCGTACTCGCTTTACAGGGTCTACAGGTCGAACGTTTCTGAAGGGCAGCCGCGCGGCGTCGAGGCATCGCCCTCCGACGCGGCGGCGGTAACGGACGCGCGCGCGCTCTACAGCGTGTTCAACTACGCGGCGATAGGAATGGCTATCCTTTCGTCGAAATGTAAGCTGCTCCGCGTGAACCGCTCGATGTGCAACTTTCTCGGATACACCGAGTCGGAGTTGATGTGCTCTAGCCTTCAGGCCATCACGCAGCAAGAGGACTTAGCCCCGGCGCTCGCGGGACTGAAGAGCGTGCTAAAGCGGCATTCGGATTTCCTCCAGATCGAAGTGCGCCACAAGCGGCGCGGCGGCGAGAGGGTCTGGGCGCTTTGGAACGTCGCGCATTTTCAAGACCCGGAGAGTGAA
>DASQLL010000147.1:0-6276 GCA_035630035.1 Pyrinomonadaceae bacterium
AGCGGCACGGAAGTCGCCCCCATTGACCTCACGGCGGGGACGATGACACGCGTCACGTTCACGCCCGCGACCGCGCTGCCACAGCCCGGCGCGGCAAACGTCTCGCCCTCCTTCGCGCGCGACAACGACGGGGTCGCCGTCAACGACGACGCATCGTTCATCGCTTTCTACTCGCTCGCCAAGGCGGGCATCCCCGGCTCGTCGAACGCGGACGGCAACAAGGAAATCTTCATCTTCAACCGCACCGAGTCCGCCTTCGTTCAGGTAACGAACACCGCGGACAAGCCGCCGACGCCGACCAGCCCGCTCGGCACGCTCGTCTTCAACAAAAACCCGTCGCTCTCAGGAAGCGGCACGGTCATCGCTTTTGAATCGAACGCGGACATCAACTCCACAGAGGCGGCAGCCGATCATGGCAACGGCGAAATTTATGTCGCCGGCTTCAACGGCTTCAACGTGTCGAACCTGCGGCCCATCACGAAGACGCCGCCCGAACGTCGCGCGGGCTTCGAGGGCGTGAGCGTCAACCTCCTTAGTCCGGGCCGGCGCGTGAGCCGCAACGGCAACTTCGTCGTCTTCGAGTCAACCGCGAACTTCGCCGCCGACGGCTCGCTCCCGGCCACGCCGCTCGCGACGACGACCGGCGTTTACATCGCGAACGTCACAAACGTCGCCGCCGCGACTTTCACGCAGGTCGCGTCGCGCCCGCTCGACACGCAGGCGGACATCGGCCTGCGCTTCCCCATATTCACCGGCGACAGCACGCGCGTCGTCTGGACATCGAATCTGAACCTTAAGACGGACGGCACTGCCGTCGCCAACGGCGACACCACGGGCCTCAATCCCACGCGCAACGTGCAGCTATTCACCGCGCCCGTCGCGACGCTCAATCAGGTGGCCCGCCTGACAAACTTTACTCTCGGCTCGTTCATCGCCATTCAGTCGCTCCCGGCTGACGACGTGCGCCGCATCTCGATGAGCCTGAACGGCGAGCTTGGCGGCGGCAACCCCGACCGTCTCTCCGAAGCCTTCTACCTGCTCTTGCCCGTGGCGACCAGCGAGACGCCCGCGCCTTCTCCTACGCCCGCGACGACACCCGCGCCCGTCTCGTTCTTTACGGGCGCGAGCGACCGGCCCGTCGCCGCGGCCAGTCCCTCGCCGACGCCGCCCGCCGTGCCGGGACTCTCGCCCGGCATGCTCGGAATCACGCGCTCGACGCTTACGCTCGCGCCCGCGACCAGAGAGGTTGACAAGAACGACGCGCACGAGACGCAGCGACGACCGCCGCTCCCCGTCGAGCTGAGCGGTGTGACCGTGTCGGTGTCCGGCGCGGCGGCGGGGCTTTACTTCGTCTCGGCGGGGCAGATCAACTTCGTCGTGCCCATCGGCCTTACTCCCTCGACCACCGCATTGCCCGTCGTCATCAACAACAACGGCGCAGTCATACGCACGTCGCTGCTCGTGAACCCGGCGCAGCCCGACATCTTCACCTCGACGAACGGCGCGGGCGGACGCGCCGCCGTCCTCAACGTCACGAACCCTTGCATCGCGCCTCCGGGCGAGCCGTTCACCGTGACGACGACGAGGCCGAGAGGCTCCGGCAGCGGCGACTGCACCTCCGCCGAGACCGAGACCGTGCCGACGCGCCTTCTCGTCATGCTGACGGGCGTCCGCAACATCCCGACCAACGCCGTCACCGTCCGCATCGGCACGACGGACATCACCGGCGCTTCGATCATCTCGGTCAGCGCGTCGAACACGCCCGGCTTCGACCAGATCATCGTAGAGCTTCCGGCCTCGCTCGCGGGCGCGGGCGACGTGCCCATCATCGTCACCGTCACGACGAGCGCGGGCACGTTCACAAGCCGCCCGGCGGACTCCGCGCCGCGTATCACGATTCAATAAGGCCGTGACAGGTGACGGGTGACAGGTGACAGGATAAAGACAAGTTCTTTCCTGTCACCTGTCACCCGTCACCTGTCACCCGTTTTATGCTCTTCGGTCTCGACGCCACCCCGCTCACGGAAGCCCGCGCGGGCGTCGGCCACTACACGTTCGAGCTTGCGCGCGCGCTTGCGTGTGCCGCGCCGCGGGACGAGTTTGAGCTGCTGCATCCTTCCTCTTTCCCGCCCGCGAATTTTGACGACGACGACGGAGCTATGCTTCCGTCGAACCTCAGGCCAGTGCGCGTGCGCGTCGGCGCGCTCGGTCGCCATTGGTGGGCCGCGGGCTTGCCGCGATACGTCCGCCGCCGGGGCTTGCGGCTCTTTCACGGCACGAACTACGACGTGCCTCTGTGGGGCGGCGCGGCCACCGTGCTTACGATCCACGACCTCTCGCTCCTGCTTCACGCGGAAACGCACGAGCGTCGCCGCGTCATGCGCGCGCGTCGTCGCCTGCCGCTGATGGCGCGCGTCGCCGACTCGATAATCACTCCGACCGAGAGCGTGCGGCGCGAGGTCTGCGAGCATCTGCGCGTCGCGCCCGCGAAGGTCTTCGCCGTGCCGGAGGCCGCGCGCGCGTGCTTTAGGCCGATGAGTTTTGAAGAGACGAAAGAGGCGCGGCGCGCGCTGGGCGTGGGCGAGGATTTCATACTCGCGGTCGGTACGCTTGAGCCGCGCAAGAACCTCACGGCTCTGCTGCGCGCGTTCGAGACAATCGCGCGCGAACGCCCCGGTCGGCAGCTGCAACTCGTCATCGCGGGCGGGCGCGGGTGGCTGAGCGCGCCCCTGCTTGAGGCCGTCGCCAGCTCGCCCGCGCGCGCGCGAATCGTAATGACCGGCTATCTTCACGACGCCGACTTGCGCGCGCTCTACTCGTCGTGCCGTGCGTTCGTCTACCCGTCCGTTTACGAGGGCTTCGGCCTGCCGCCGCTCGAAGCCATGAGCTGCGGAGCGCCCGTCGTCGCAGGCCGTGCCCGTGCGGTCGCCGAAGTCGTGGGCGGCGCGGCCCGCATCGTTAATAGCGATAGCCACGACGACCTTGCAAGCGCTCTCGTCGGACTGCTCGACGACTCAAGCGAACGCCGCGAACTCATGCAGGCCGGTCTCGCACGCGCCTCGCAATTTTCATGGGAGCGGACGGCGCGCATGACGCTCGAAGTTTATACGGAGACGTTGAGGAAAAGGGGATAGGGACAGACGGCATGATGCAAGAAGTAAGGAGTCAAAGTGCCTCAGGCTTCTCTCTATCGCTTTTCACTTGTGTATAGTGCGGGTAAGACTCACCGCCGCAGGCGCAGAGGGCGCGGAGGGGGCGCAGAGACTTGAGCGTATTCAATCCTCTGCGCTTCCTGCGCGCCCTCTGCGCCTGCGGCGGTGAATTGCCTCGCGCCTTTCCCTCAACTGAAAATTGCTCTATTGCCTCTTGTCTCCTGTCCCTGCCTTCTGCTCTTATTCCACTCTTACCGGCACTCTCAAAGTCTTAGACCCTTTCAGCCCGAACCACGAGACGCCCTCCTGAAGCACGTCTATTTCGAGCAGGTAGTCGCCCGCGTCGCGCGGCGCGTTGACGGTGAACGAAATCTTCGCTTCCTCGCCGGGCCGAAGGTCTTTGGTCAGTGCGCCGCGACCGTCGTCGTTGATAACGGTGTTGCCGCCCCGGTCGAGCCAGCGGTTGCCGAGGCTCAACTGGAACGGCGAGCCTCCGCGCTCGCGCGCGAGCCACACGGCGTCGCCCGCGTTTCTGACGACGACGCGGATTCTCGCCTTCTCCTTCGTCCGCAGCAGCGCGGGCGCGTCTTCGAGGCGCAGCTCCGCGCGAAGCCCCGACGCGGGCAGGGGCGCGTACACGCGCGGCGCACCTTCGGCCACGCAGACCTTGTAAGGCTCGCTCACGGCCAGCTCGCGGCAGCGCGGGCGTATGTCGTCCGTCGTGATGAAGACCGCGCCTTCGGGCGCACCCGCGTCCTGCGGCAGAAGCACGAACGTGTCGAGCGGGACTCCGCGGAGCGTCGCCTGCCAGAGCGCCTGTATGTAGCCGGGGACAGCCGGCGCGTCGGCGAGATAAATCCGGCGCGGCGATGCGTCGAGCGCGGTCTGGAAAATCTTCGACGGATACTCCGCGTCGAACAGGTGAAGCCGCCTCGGCGAGTGCGCGCTCGCGCGGTATTGCCACTGGAAGAGCGCGCCCTGCGCGAGCGTCAGCGCGACGAGGGCCGCGAGCGCAATGCGCCGCACGCGCCCGCCTTCGACGAGCCACGCGAGCGCAGGAACCGTCAGCACGACGAGGAAGACGGGCACGGCGGCGAGCCTCAGCATGTGAAACTGCTCGTTCGTCAGCGACGCGGGCACAAAGGACGCGGCCAGCCCGTAGAAGACGAAACGCCACCACGGCTCTCGCCTCATTTTTTTTATGACGAGATACGCGCCCGCGAGCGCGAGCGCGAACGTCGCGGAGAGGACGAGTCCGACGCCGTAGATGTTCGCTATCTGGTGCGTGCTGGGGTCGCCCGTGACGAGCATCCGCCACGGGTTGAGGTTCGCGGCGTAATGCACGGCGAACTGCCACACGTCGTCGGCGTAGCCGCTCTGCGGCGTGATGAATGTGATGAGCTTGAAACGCGCGGAGAGCGCGTCGGGGTGTCTGAGCGCGAAGACGATCATGGGGACGAGCGCGAGCGCGTAGAGCGCCCACACGAGCAGAAGCCGGCGCAGACGCGCGCGCGTCGCCAGCAGCGCGAGGCCGAGCGCGAGCAGAGGCCCCAGCAGTCTCCCGATTGAATAAGTGTAGGTCAGAAGCGCGAGCGTCGTCGCAAGAGCTATTACGTCAGTCCAACTCCACGCGTCCCTCTCCGACGCGCGCCGCGCGCACAGCAGAAAGAGCGCGAGGGCGAGCGGGTACGCCGCGACCTCGACGACGACGCGGCTCAGCTCGAACAGCCACGGCGTCAAAAGCGCGGTCACTCCCGCGAGCAGTCCCACGTCGCGCCGCCCCGACACGCGCGCGCCGAGCAGCCCCAGCGCGAACGCCGCCGCGACGCCCAGCATCGCGCTCAAAAGTCGCGCCGTCAGAACGCCCGGCCCAGTCACGCTGTAGAGCGCGGCCAGCATGTAGACGTATGTCGGGTTCTTGTAGTCGCCGAAGGCTCGGAAGAAGAGCGGCCACGCCTCGCCATGCTCGTCGCGTCCCGTGGTGGCGATCAGGTGCGCGTTGTATGCGACGGACGACTCGTCAATGTAGAAGCCGCGCGGGTTCGATTCGGCGTTCGCCGCGTAGAGCGCAACGCCTGCGACGAGCGCGGCCAAAAGCGCGAGCGTCGCGCGTTGGCGATGCGAAGCGCGGTGTTGATTCGCGGAATCAGGCATTGGGAAGGTAGCAGTTCTATTTTACAGAGCCGCGAGCAGTAGCAAGCGGGTAAGCGAAAGGATGAAGGATGAAGGCGGAAGGATGAAGCAAAGGCATAATCTCTTTCATCCTTCATCCTTCATCCTTTAACCACCCTCGCTACCGCTCGCGGCTCTGTTCGTCGCGGAAGAGATAAATCGAGCCGCCGAAAATTTTCTCCGGCGTGCGGCGGCGATACTCGTCGAATACGTTGACGCGCTCCTCGTCCGTCCGCATCTGGCCGTCGGGCTTCGGGCTGAAGGGCACGGTCGAGCCGTTGAGATAGCTCGCGCCGATGGCCGTGTAGCGAGTCGCGGGCGTTTCAGCAGACGCGGCGGGAAGCAGTTCAACGTACTCGACGCCGTAGTGATGCAGCATGATGAAACCGGCGAGGAATGCGCCGCGCACGCGCGTCTCGCCGCGCTCACGCAGGTATTCGGCGAGCGCGCGCGCGTCGTCGCCCCACTCGACGTTCGAGTCCGAGAGATACCACCAGTGCGGAGCGCGCGAGGCGAGCTGATTCATGTAGCTCATCTGATCGGGGTGCGCCCGCGCGGCCTCGACCCCCGCCCAGCACAGCAGCGCGATTGCGACGAGCGCACCGGCGCGTCGCGCTCGCCGCGACTTGAGCAGCCAATCGAGCAGCGCGCCCGACAGGATGAAGAGGAACGTGTAGGCCGGAAGATAATAGCGCACGCCGATGTCTATGTTGCTCATCAGCACGAAGAGCGTGTAGACGGCGAAGGGCGCGAGCAGCCAGAGCAGGCGCGGCTCGCGCGTTTTAATCCACTCGCGCGCGGCCCACGCGAGCGAGGCGAGCGAGAGCAGAAGGAAGGGAAGCGTCGTCTTCAAGGCGAAGGCGACGGGGAAGTAGTACCACCAGCCGGTCTGTCTGTACATGCCGAGCAACCCGGCAGCGTGCCCCTCGCCGTTGTGCCAGAGCTGGTGGAA
>DASQLL010000148.1:0-4882 GCA_035630035.1 Pyrinomonadaceae bacterium
CCCTCCCCACTCCCATTTACGGTTACTGTCAACCGGGATCACAATTTCTACTACCGAAGGCTTAACAACGGCTTGAGGTGGCGGGAGTTTAATCGCGTCAGACGGTTTAGGCACGCTGTCCGGGGTGGCAACGTTCGCTGATGTCTGACCGCCAATGTTCGTGTTGTTTACGTTAGGCTGAGGGGGTGCATCATCAAGTGACGAAAGAAACGCGACCAACGCCACCACCGCGACCAAAGTGGCGACTATGGAAATTATCGCAATTTTCATGACCCCCGACTTAGCGGTAGGCACATTGCTCGCCACGGCGCGTCCGGCTTTCGACGTGTCTTCCGCGGGCTGCGGACTGCTTCCGCAAATCTTTTCCAGCACCTTGATGAGTTGCTCTGTGTCGTAATCCCAACGCGTATCGGTAATCTCTATGGCATTGCGCCGCGCCAATCCCGCCAGCGCGGTAGGCAAGTCATCTTCCTGCGGCATCGTCGCGCCTTCCACAAGCACGGGGATGACCCTAGTATCGCGCTTAAGCGCGCCGGCAATCTCAAGAGCCACGAAGTCGTCGGGATTATCCAAACGTCGCTTCCCGGTTTTGGGATCGGTAATATCGAGCCATTGATTACCGATCATTACAATCAGCGCTCCGCACCTGCCGACCTCATCGTTGATGGCCTCGGTAAAATCCTTGCCCACCTCGATATTGTGTATATCCATGAAGACGCGACCGGGGAATCGTTTACTCAAGTCCCGCTCCAAACGTCCGGCGTGCCCGGACGTGTCGGCCCGCCGGTAGTTGATAAAAATATTGGTCAATTGATTGTCCGGGGACTGGGGCTTCTGGCTCATGCGTCGCTCCTGCTGGATACTGGTGAAGCGAAACTTGGAATTATCCGTTTCGGGATAAGGTAGCCGGTAAGTACGCACTTCTTGTACGCTATATCAGCGCGCTTTTCAATGATTATGTGCGGTCTTCAAGTCTCGATTGTCGCCTCAGGCTTGCCGTCATTTGCATACGATGATTAAGGATGTCGGACTCACGTTCGCCGGCGGGGGGAACAAGGCGTTCTACCAGTTCGGGGTGATGCGGCGTTGGCGCGAGCGTCTTTTGCCGCGCACGGGCGGCGTCGCGGCGTGCAGCGCGGGCGCATGCGTCGCCGCGCTTCTGCTGAGCGGGCGGGACGCCGAGGTGACGGAGCGTTGGAAGCGCGAGCGCGGCATGGCGACGAAGAATTTCGAGTGGCCGCGACTGCTCGCGGGCCGCAACCCCATGCGGCACGAAGAGGTGTACCGCGCCGCGCTCCTGCACGCTTTCGACGACGGCGGCTTCGAGCGTATACGCGAGCGCCCCTTCCCGTTTCTGATTCTGACGACGACCTTCCCGAAGCTGATGCCCTCGGTGGCCGCGGCCCTGCTCGGCATGTGTCTTTATAATCTGGACAGGGGGGCGAAGGAAAAGAAGCGCGACGTGCCGCTCACGTTGCGCGCGGGTTTCGCGCCCGCGGCTTTCGACGCGCGCGCGTGCGAATCGCCCGTTGAGCTAGCCAATCTAATCATCGCGTCGTCGGCGACGCCGCCGTTCACCTCGATAGGACGCTTCGCGGGCCGCCGACTTCTCGACGGGGGTATCATTGACACCGTTCCCGCACACCTCGTCGAAGCCGTGCCCGGCGTCAAGCGCAACGTAGTTCTGCTGACCAGTCCGCCGGAGTCCGGCGCTAAAGACGGCGGAGGCGCGCGCCTTTACATCGGGCCGTCCGCGAGCCTGCCCTTGAAGAGTTGGGACTTGACGCGCCCGCACCTGATTGACGAAGTGATCGCGCGAGGCGAGCGCGACGCCGACGTTTACGAGGCGAGGCTGACAGCGTTCCTCGACGCTTCCGTCTCTACCCACGCTGAATAATCAGCTCCGCGCCCACTGTGTCTTTAGACTCCGCCCCTTCGGGGCTTTTAAAACTGTCTCTTAGGACGCTTCGGCTTACCTGCATCTCGACGGGCGGAAAAAAGTTTGTAACTTTTCACGCGGACAACTGTTTTATGTCATGTAGCGCGCGCGACATGAAGAGCGAAGACGATGAGTTCGCCGAGCTTTTCGACGAGTTTCACCCCAGCCTGTGCCGTTTTCTCGAATGTCTGCTGGGGGGCGCGCGTGCGGCTGCCGAAGACATCGCGCAGGAGAGTTTCCTTCGGCTCTACCGCGCGGGGACGGATGGGCCGCCGCAAGCGGAGGCGCGCTTCTGGCTCTTCCGCGTCGCTCGCAACCTCGCGCTCAACGAGTTGAGCCGGGGGCATACGCGGCGGCGTCTTCTCGACAGGGTTGTTGAAATGTTCGCCCCTCAAAAGAAAGACCCCGAGCGCGAGTACGAGGCGGCGGAGCGACGCGCCGTGGTCATGGAGATGTTGAAGCTTCTCCCCGAACAGCAACGCGCCGCGTTACTGCTCAGAGAGCAGGAAGAGATGAGCTACAGGGAGATCGCCGAAGTGCTTTGCGTCTCAGAGGCGAAGGTCAAGGTGGACATCTTCCGCGCGCGCGAACGGCTGCGCGAGAGGTGGGGCAGGACGCACAGTTCGGCGGCGGGAGCCGCAAACAGATAGGACGCGAGCGCGAATCGAGATGAGCTGCGACTGGACAGAAAAGGTTTCGCTCCTCGTTGACGGCGAGTTGGCCGGCGGCGAGGCGGACGCGGCCCGTTCGCACATCGAAGCGTGCGACGAGTGCCGCGCCGCGCGCGTGGACTTCCTGCTCTTCAGGCGTCAGATAAGCTCGTACAGCGCGGAGGCGAGCGTCGCCGCCCGGCGTCGCGCTCTGGAAGCGATACTTTCATCAAAGACGCCCGCGGCTCAGGCGCGCGTGCGCGAAGAGTCCGGCGCGTGGCCGTCGCGGGCGGGTTGGAGGGAGAGAGTCGCGGGCGCGTTCGCGCGCGTGCGGCTCGCGCCCGCGGCGGCTTTGCTCGCGCTCGTGGTCGTCGCTCTGGGGCTGTCCGTTTACATGACCTCGCGTCGTGAGACGCAGACCGCACGTGACACTTCTTTCGGCACGCCCTCGCGTGAGAGCGCGAGCGCGACGCCAAGCCCCTCGACTCGTAGCGACGCGCCGACGGGCGGCGGCGCGTTGAAGGAAAAAGAGGACGAAAGAGTTGCTGAAAATCCGTCAGGGAAAAGAGTTGGTGAGAACCCGTCGGAGAAGAGAGCGGTCGTGGCCGTGGTCAGGAACACTCCGCCGAACGCCCCGCGCATGGACAGGCGGAGAAGGCGCACGCAGAGTCGGGATGCGACGCAGGTCATCGCGGCGACGGAGCCTGAGCAGAAGTCGCCGCGCGTCGAGCCGTCCCTTGAGAATGTCGGCGGCGCGACGACGGCCTCAGCCGCAATGGTGTCCGACCGCGCGCGCGTCGCGCCGCTTGACGCGGGGCGTCACGCAGAGCAGGCGCAACTGCTCCTGCGCTCGTTCAGGAACGCGCGTCTGTCCGATGACGACCTCGCTTACGAGAGGGAGAGATCGAAGAGGCTTCTCTACCGCAACATCGTCCTCCGGCGCGAGGCCGCGAGCAAGGGCGAGGCGCGGGTGGAGGGGCTTCTCGATAGGCTTGAGCCGATACTGATTGACATCGCCAACCTGCCGGATAAGCCCGCGAAAGAGGAGGTGGCCTCGATACGCGAGCGCGTGCGTAAGAAGAACCTCGTGGTCAGCCTTCAGGCCGCCGCGCCGAGGCGGAGAGATTTTTAGTCGTCGCCCAGACAGAGGAATCATGGCAAGCACACAAACGAAGAGAATCAACGTGACAAGAATCAGACGGAGTGCGGCTCGCTTCAGGCTCGCCGTCATCGTCGCCCTCGTACTCGCAGCCATCGCAGCCGGCGGCGCGCGCGGCTGGCTCGTCGCAAGCGCAAACGGGCAGGACTTGAGGAAGTTCAACCAGTTCGTGCAGACATCGAACTCGCCCTCGATAATCCTCCTGCGCGAGGGGCGCGACCTCGTTGACGGCGAGGAGTGGGCGAAGGCCGAGGAGAAGTTCGACCGCTTCATCAACACTTATCCTAAGGACAAAGACGTTGACGTTGCGCTCTACTGGCTCGCCTACTCGCTCAAGCGACAGGGGAAGCTCAGAGAGGCCTCGGGGCAACTCGCGCGCCTGCTCAGGGATTTTCCGAAGTCTGCTTGGGCGGAAGAGGCCACGGCGATGCTCACGGAGATCGCGCCGCAGATAGGCGACCGCCGCACGATTGACGAATCTCTCAACAGGAACGACGAGGAGATAAAGATCGTCGCCCTCCAGAGTCTTTTCGAGTCAAGCCCGGAGCGCGCCGTGGCCTACGTCACGGAAATTATCAAGCCCGGGTCTACGGCCAGCCGCAGCTTCAAGGAGACGGCGGTCTCTCTGCTCGGCTCGCACGGCGAGCAAAGGGCCGTCCCGATCCTGCTCGACATCGCGCGCAACCAGACCGACCGTGATCTGCGCGTCACTGCGTTTCGACATCTCGCGGACATGGATAGCGAGGCGCTGACGGAAGACCTCATGCGGCTCTACGACGCGGAGCGCGACCTCGAAGTAAAGGAAAACTATTTGCACGCCTTCGAGAACATGGACGGGCTGCGCGCGCGCGCCAAGCTCCTCGAAGTCGCGCGCAGTTCTACGGAGAACGCGGAGCTTCGCAAGACGGCGATCCGCGTACTCGGCAACAGGAAGGACGCGGGAGCGTTCGACGAGCTGACGCGGCTTTACGAGGCGGAGTCGAGCCGCGAGGTCAAAGAGCAGATACTCCAATCGCTCGCCGACATGGACGACCCGCGCGCGCGGGGCCGTCTGCTCGACATCGCACGCAAGGGCGCGGGCGACGCGGAGCTACGAAAGACGGCCATACGCCTCATCGGCGACCAAGAGGGCGA
>DASQLL010000149.1:0-4860 GCA_035630035.1 Pyrinomonadaceae bacterium
CTGCCACCGTTCCTGACCGCGCGCCCCGGAGTCGAGTCGGGCTACATGATCCCGCAGATAGTCGCCGTCGCGCTCCTGAACGAGTGCAAGGTTCTGGCGCACCCGGCCTCGACCGACAACCTACCGACCGACGGCGGCAAAGAGGATCACGTCTCGATGGGGATGACAGCCGCCGTGAAGCTTCGCCGCATCGTCGAGAACGTCGAGATGGTCGTCGCCATCGAGCTTCTGGCCGCCGCCGAAGGGCTTGAGCATCGCGCGCCGCTCCGACCCGGACGCGGGGCGCTCCGCGCATACGAGAGCGTTCGCTCGCACGCCGCGCGCCTCACGCGCGACCGCCCGCTCTCGCACGACATCGAGCGCGTCGCCGCTGCGCTCCGTCGCGGCGAGTTCGACGTTTGATTATTCCCGCCAACTATATGTCACCAGCGAAAATTCAAACAGGGATGGACAGGATATACAGGATAAAGGCAAACGATGAACGCGGAACGATGAACGATGAACTGAAAGACAAGTCGGTTTCAGTTCATCGCTCATCGTTCATACTTCCGCGTTTGCCTTATCCTGTATATCCTGTCCATCCCTGTTAATTAATCCTTCCGCGACACACTTGTAAAACTGTGGTTGAGTTCTGTTGTCTCGCACCGCGCTTTGACGTAGAAGTTTTCAGCCTCGCGAGCGTGTTGACGGCGGAGACTGTTTCCGCCGCTTACCTTGCTTGGAGTTAATGTGGGCGTTATGACAATATGCTCCCCGCACGGTCTTTAACTCCCCGCTGGCCTGCCTCTTCGGCGTCGGTCAGAGGCGGCGGGAAGCCATCCGCGCAAATCAAGCCCCGGACACATCAACGGTAGACAGCTACCAACTCACGGAGGTATGCCCATGCAACGGACACTTTTTGACGGGCCGGGCGCGTTTGTGCGGCGGCTCGCGGCCACATTTATCTGCGGGCTGACGCTCGCCGCCGTCCCGGCTTTCGCGCAGACCGGCGCACCGACGAAAGAGTCGCCGCAGAAGACACGGCTGCTCATCCTCGCCTACTTGCCCGACGCAGACCCCACTCTGCGCTCGCTGGCGGGCGACACGACCTTCAAGAGTTTCGTCAAGCGCGTAGAGAAGTCGCCGCAAGTGATCCTCACCGCGGGCGAAGAGCCGAGCCGGCAGCAGGCCGCGTCAAAGCGCAACGCCTTCGACCACGTCGAGATCGTTGACCGCGTGCGAGCGGTCGAGCGTGCGAAGGCGCAGAAGGAGACTTACGTCGTACTTCTGCACTCCGGCGATCAGGGTGGGCGCGGCCCTTCGCGCGTGAACGCCGACGTGCAGCGTCTCGATTACATCATCCTCGCGCCGGGCACGGCGGACATCGTGGCGCAGGGGACGGTCGAAGAGACGGCGCCGAACCAGTCAACGTTGGGGGCTTCGTCGGGCACGAACAAGCCGCGAAGCCCCGGCGCTGCTCCCGTCAGCCCCACGCCGCCTCGCGGGCCGATGACGGAGCGGATACTCGGCTCGACTAATACTTCAACCCAACCCTACACGTTCGAGGTGCAACGCCGCGTCGGTCGCGAGGCGGCTGACCGAGTGCTCGCCGCGCTCGGACTCTCGAAGTCTTAGAGCGATCCGCGGATCAATTTACCAAACGTTTAGAGGCGGGCAATGCCCGCCGTCTAAAGCTCCATCGCAGGTTGAGACGGCGGGCATCGCCCGCCTCTAAACGGTCGTTGGTATGCTCTAATGCTATCTGCCTCAACCGTTCGCTTTCTTCTTCTTCGTCGGCGCGGCAGTCTCCTGCTTCTTCTGCGGCGCGGGCGGCGAGAGGTTGACGGGCGCGGGGTAGCCCTTGCCATTGAGCGCGGCTATCTCGATGACGACCTCCTTCTCGCCCTTGACCGTGTATGTGACGCGACCGTCGCCCTTGGGCTTCTTGCTCTTCGCGTCGGGCGTCGGGGTAGGCGTTGCGTTAATCGGGTTGCCGCGCGCGTCGCGCGCCATCGCGGAGAGCGCGTCGCGCACCTGTGCCAGCTCCTGCTCGCTCAGGTCTTCGAGTTTGACGCCGTAGACTTCAAGCACCTTACGCAGATTCTCCTCGGTGTTCGTGCCCTTGTCGTACACGTCGCGGAAGATGTGCAGTCGTCCGTCCTCGACCACGATTGTCTCGTAGCGCAGCTCGACGGGCACGGGCGCACCGAGCTTGACGTTCTGCGTCTTGTCGCGCTTCTTGGCATACTCGGCCACGTCCTGCGGCGTGAGCTGCGCGCCGCCGATCTGTGCCAGCACGACCGCGAAGTCCTGCACCTGCGGGCTTGTCAAACCGACGCAGCCGTGCGAGGCGAACGTGCCGAGGCGCGCGGGATTTTTGCCGCCGTGTATGAGCGACGGCTGGCCGATTGGAATCTTGATGGGGCCGAGCGGGTTGAGTTTGCTCCCCGCTTCGACGCGCTCGCCCGGCTTGAACCTGCCTTTGACCCAAGGCTCGTCGGGCGGCGTCCAAGTCGGGTTGAAGATTATCGTCTCGGCTTTACGCAGCCCCTGCGGCAGAGGAAACTCCGGGTAGCCGATGCCGACTTTGTAAGTCTTAACCAACTGCCCCTTCTCGAACACGTCCATGCGGTAGGCCGGGGCGTTGACGACGACGCGCGTGTCCGTCGGCACGGAGTTGGGCTTTGAAGCGAGCGCGGCCTCGCCGCCCGCCCAACGCTCGCGCACGAAGGCCATGAAGCTTTGCGCCTTCTCAGGGCCTAAGACCGCATTGATCTTCTCGGCGGCGGCGCGCGTCGCCTCGGAGGTCTTGCCCGATTCGGCTACCTTCTCGTCGAGGCTCGCAGTCCCCTCGCGCGCGACCACGCGCAGACGCTCGATCTGCTCGTCCGTCAACTGCACCTTCGACTTCAACTCGCCCGCGAACGCTTCGTCTGCGAACATCGCGTCAAGCACGGGCAGCGTCACGGGCAGGCTCGCCTCGATGCTGGCCGGCGCGGCGGGCGAAGCCGAAGGCGTCGCAGACGGAGAGGTCGAGGCAGTCGGCGCGCTCGCGTTCGACGGAGGCGCGGTGTTTGTCGGGCCGTTCGTCGTGCAGGCCGCGCACGCCGCAAGCAGCGCGACGGATAGAACCAGAATTGACGGCGAAATCTTCTTCATCCTTTGAACACTCCTCGGAATCTTTATTCTTCGCGCGAGGAGTCCGGCGGCTCAAGGCCGAGTCGCGGACTCTTCTAAGCGAAAGTTCTTAACGCGTAGAGAGTACAGACGCATTGCGTCCAGTTCACTGTGGCAACTCCCGTTCCCGCCGCCCGTTGCCCACATTCCCCATGCAGAAACGGTGAACGATGAACGATGAACGATGAACTAAAGACAACGCTGTCTGCTTTCAGTTCAGCGTTCATCGTTCATCGTTCATCGTTTCTTAGAAGCGGGTACGGGTTGATGTTCTCGCCCGACCAGAAACGTTTGGGATCGGCGACGCGGTAGATTTGAAAATGCAGGTGCGTGTTGCCGGGCGTGACGTTGCCGGTGTCGCCGACGTATCCGATGGTCTCGCCTCGCCGCGCGAGGTGGCCTTCCGCAAGACCGTCGGCGTAAGCGGCGAGGTGCGCGTAGTAAAAGACGAAATGCTCGTCCGCCGAGGCGAGTTGATAGATCGTGATGCCGCCCTTCACGTTCTGGAAGAGGCGCACGACGCGACCGTCCACAGCCGCAAGCACGGGCGCGTTGCGCGGGGCCACGATGTCAATCGCGTCGTGCACGCGCCCCTCGCTGCGCGAGTCGCTGAAGGTGTCGTGCAGCTCCTGCGCGCGCACGCCCGCGACAGGGATGAGAAGGCGCATCGAGGCGAGCGCGGACGCCGGATCGGACGCCGCGCCCTGCGCCTGCGGCGACGCGGAGGGCGCGGGCGAAGCGTTCGGCGTCGGCGTCGCGGCGGGCGGAGTCGCGGTCGCGCCTTGCGTCGGGGCGGGCGTCGCGGCCTCCTGCGCCGCTCCTTGTGTGGGCGGCGCGAGCGGCGTGACGGGCTGCGCCCAGTAGGCGACGCTCAGATACCAGATGAGCGCGGCGAGCGCGGCGAAGACTACAGCCGCGATCAACAGAACGCGCGTGCGCGGGCCGATTGGCATCGTGTCCCTCTCTCGATACGTCTTTGAGTTAAGCTCTCGCAGGCAAGCTTATTGAACGAAGGGCAGGCGGCGCAAGGGCGCACGGCGCGGAGGCTGGCGTCGCGCCGTCGTTTTCTGATATTACATAGGCCGTCTTCTTTAAAGCATGCAACGCACGAGGGCACGCCGACCGAGGCCGTGCCGAAGCGCCTGCGCCACCGAACCGAGGAGGAGAAAACCTGTGACGGACATTTTCGACGAACGCCGGAAGGGACTCGAAGAGGAATACTTCAGGCGCAAGAACAAGGAGGCGCTCGACCGTCTGCGCGAGGCGCTTCACAATGATGCTCGCGCGCGCGGGGAAGAGCGCGCGACGATGGACTGCCCGCGCTGCGAAGGCAGACTCCACGAGATGACCTTCGACGATGTTCGCATTGACCGCTGCGACAAGTGCGAAGGCATCTGGCTCGATTCAGGAGAGCTTGAGCAGATCATCCAGCAAGAGAACGCCCCCGGTCGCTGGCTCAAAGCCTTCTGGCCCGGCAGGACAAGCGAATAAGTGATGAGTGATGAGTGATGAGTGATAAGAAAAGGCATCGGCTTTTTTCTCATCACTTATCACTCATCACTTAGCTCGACTTTATCCATTTTCGATCTTTGAAAACAAAACGGAAGGCCGCGTAAGCTGATTGACCAACTCCGCCAAGAGAGGTCTTTCGATGCTCACACTGCCTTCCGAACTGACGAGCCTGATTGTAGCTTTCGCTCCGGT
>DASQLL010000150.1:0-29155 GCA_035630035.1 Pyrinomonadaceae bacterium
CGCCCGTGCGTCGCCCAGCGCGTGTGGCCGATGCCGTATGTGCCGTCGAGCGGCTTCAGACGTATGGCCTCTTCGAGGTTGCGTAGCTTGCCCTCGGCGCGGCGTATGTCGAGATGATGGTTCTCGTCAACGACCGCGATGCCCGCCGAGTCGTACCCCCGGTATTCGAGCTTCCTCAGCCCGTCGAGTATGACGGGCACGACCTGCTTGTTTCCGACGTATCCGACAATGCCGCACATAGGCTTTCCTTTCAGGAAAAGTCTGGAGTCTGAAGTCTGGAGTCTGGAGTCAAAACCGCTTGTCTTGACTCCAGACTCCAGACTTCAGACTCCAGACTTCACCTCCTCTTCCGTGTTCTTGTTCTCGATTGATTCCGTCTCCGTTTCGCGAGACAGCTTCTTTTTGACTTTGGCGGGGACTCCGGCGACGAGCGTGTCGGGCGGAACGTCTTCGGTGACGACCGAGCCTGCGCCCGTCACCGAGCGCGCGCCAACGCGCACGGGCGCGACAAGCATCGTGTCCGAGCCGATCTTCACATGATCCTCGACGACCGTCTTATGTTTATTCTTGCCGTCGTAGTTGCACGTCACCGTGCCCGCGCCGATGTTCGTGCTGTCACCTATCTCCGCGTCGCCGAGATAGGTCAGGTGCATCGCCTTCGACTTCGAGCCGAGGCGTGATTTTTTCATCTCGACGAAGTTGCCGACCGCCGAGCCTTCGTCCATGCGAGCGCCCATACGAAGGTGCGCGAACGGGCCGACGGTGCAGCCATCGGCGATGTCGCTATCAACTATGAGACAGTGATCTTTGACCGTGACGCCGTTGCCGATGCGCGAGTCGCTGATGCGCGCGCCCTGTCCTATCTCGCAGCCCTCGCCGATTGTGGTGCGCCCCTCGATGTGGACGTTCGGGTGCAGAGTCGTGTCGCGCCCGATCTGCGCGTCGGGGCTGACGTATGTGTGCTGCGGGTCAATGATGGTGACGCCGCTGTTGAGCATCAGACTTCTGAGCGTCCGCATTCGGAGTATGCGCTCGAACTCCGAAAGCTCGACGCGCGTGTTGATGCCGGAGACTTCGCGCGCGTCGTTGTGCGTATAGACGCTCACGTCCTCGCCGTCGGCGCGCAGGATGGCGGGCACGTCCGTCAGGTAGTATTCGCCCTGCGCGTTGGCGGGCTGCACGCGTTCGAGCGCGTTGAAGAGCAGGCGCGTCTCGAAGCAGTAGATGCCGGCATTAACCTCGCCTATCTGCCTCTCTTCGGGTGTGGCGTCTTTCTGCTCGACGATCTTCTCGAAGCGCCCTTCGGCGTCGCGCACGACGCGCCCGTAGCCCGTCGGGTCGTCGAGACGGACGGCCATCAGCGTGCAGGCCGCGCCGCGTCCGCGGTGCGTGCGGTGCTGGTGTATGAGCGCGCCCAGCGTCTCGGCGCGGACGAGCGGCACGTCGCCCGACAGCACGAGCAGAGTCGAGTTCGCATCTCGCAGGGCGTCGCGCGCGACGAACACGGCGTCGCCCGTTCCGCGTTGCTCCGTCTGCGTGATGAAGACCGCGCCCGCCTCTCCCAGTTCCGCGCGCACGGCCTGCTTCACCTCTTCCGCCTGATGGCCTACGACGACGTAGACGGCGCGCTGCTCTTTGACGAGCGCGGCGGCCGTGCGGCATGCGTGCGCGATGAGCGGTCGCCCGCCGAGACGATGCAACACTTTCGCCGTGGCCGAGCGCATGCGCGTGCCGAGGCCGGCGGCGAGGATCAGTATGTCGAGTTGGGAGCTAATACCCGGCTGGGAAGATTGCTGTTTGTCCATATAGTCTTCAGCGTGCGGCGATAACTGTCGGGCGCGCGCACGCCTGTTCGCAGCATGCGAGGATGACCCCCGCGAGCTTTTCGGGACTGTGGCGCACTTTCTCGCCCTCGTCGAGCAGGTCTGCGCGCACGATCTCGGCCTCGTCGCCGAACTCTTCCTCAAGCATGTGATCCGTCAGACCGATCTGTCGCGCGCCCTCGGCTGCATACCTCTCGGCCTGCTCGCGGCTGACGGGGCGGTTGTTGACGACCACGAAGTCGAACTCGACTTCGGGCGCGTAGCGCCGGACGACTTCGAGGTGTTTGCGCGCCGTGTAGCCGTCGGTCTCGCCCGGCTGCGTCATCAGGTTGCAGATGAAAATTTTGACCGCACGCGACGCGCCGATGCATTCGGCCACGCGCGCGACGAGCAGGTTCGGCAGGATGCTCGTGTAGAGCGACCCCGGCCCGACCGTCAGCACATCAGCCCCGCGGATCGCCGCGAGCGCTTCGGGGAGCGGCAGGCACTTTTCAGGCTCAAGCCGCAGCCTACGGATGGGCGAGCGCGAGGCCGTAATGCGCGTCTCGCCGCGCACCTCTCTGCCGTCCTCAAGCTCGGCCACGAGCCGCACGTCGTTCAAGGTCGCCGGATAGATGCGCCCCTTGCTCGCCAGAACCTCGGACGAGAGGCGAACGGCCTCGACGAAGTCGCCCGTCACTTCCGTCAGCGCCGCGAGGAAGAGGTTGCCGAAACTGTGGCCGCCCAAACCCCCCTCGCCGCGAAAGCGATATTGGAAGAGTCGCGACAGGAGCGTGGAGTCTTCCGAAAGAGCAACCATGCAGTTGCGTATGTCGCCCGGCGGCAGCATCTGCAACTCGTCGCGCAGTCGGCCCGAACTCCCTCCGTCGTCAGACACCGTGACGATGGCTGAGAGCGCTTCGAGCCAGAGGTCGCCGCGATGATGGTCGCCGACAATCTCCTTCAACCCCGAAAGCACGGTGGACAGACCCGTGCCGCCGCCGATGGCGACGAGCTTTAAACCGCGCTCCGACTTGGCTTGCAACTTCCTTCGGTCTCCTTACTTGAAAACGGCATGCGGGCGCACTCGCGCCGGCACTCAAATCATACTCGAAAGAAATAGGCTTTCAAAGGAGGTAGTGGCAAAAGGCAATTTAAGGGCGGGGGGAGGATTGGGGCGACGCTTTCAGGCGCGAGACGTTGAAAAAACGATCCGCTCGAACTCCGGGTCGTTACGGAGAGCTACGAGGTCTACGTCGGTCTGCGCGCGGACGCGCAGCACGGGCTTCAACTCGACGGCGCGTTCGAGCGATTGAAGGGCAGGCTCGACCGAGCCGAGCCGTGCGCGTGAGGCGGCCAGCGCGTAATGCGTGTCGGCTGCGTCGGGGTCGCGCTTTAGCGCGCGCTCGAAAAGCTCCTGAGCGGAGACGAAATCGCCACGGTTCAACTCGATGACCCCCCGGTCGTAGAGCGAATCGGGGTCTCGCGGCAGCGCTGCCTCCGAACGCAGGCGCGTCTCGGCGATAGCCAGATAGATGCGCGCGCGCGCCGTCACCTCGGAGACGCCCGCGTGCTGGTCTATGAGCGTGCGGAAAAGGTCGCGCGCCGTCCCGAAGCGGCCACGCGCGAACTCTTTGTGGGCGCGCTCGAAGGATTTAAGGGCGGCGGCCTCATCACGCGAAGGCTGTCTCGGCGGGGCTGGCGTCGGCCTCGTCGCGGGTTTCGCCGGGGCAGCTTTCGTCGTCGCGTGGGCTTTAGATGTCTTCGCAGGCGCGGGCTTGTGTGGCTGCGGCTTGGCCCCCGGACGTTTTGTGGCGGATTTGGCCTTTGCCGGTGCGGCGGCGCGCGTCTTACCGGCTGCGGGTTTCGTTGCTTTCGGCTTTGCGGCGGGGCGTTTGGTTGGCTTACTGGCCGGTCGCGCAGATTTTGCGTTTGAGGCGGACTTCGCAGGGGCGGCTTTTCGCACGGGAGCTTTCTCCGCCGAGCGCTTGGGCTTCGGCTTGGCGGAGTTTGCCGTCAACTTACGGCCCTTGGCCGAAGACTTTGACGAAGAGCTATGCGGTGCAGGGCGGGAGGCAGTTCTTTTTGCGCCCTTGATGACTGGATCGCTCATGCGAAGCACTCGCTTTTCACAGATCGCTTCCCCTTAAAAAGGAAGCCGCCGACCGCCGGAAGCTTAACACACGAAGTGGCATAAATCAACGCAGAAGTAGCATTTGCGGACAATCGCGTGCGACCGAAGCTGTTTAAACAAGAGCGAACAAAGAAAAACTATTGAAGTCATCTTTGGCGTTATGTTACAGTGTTTTTGGAGTGACGAGACCCGCTTTCCGAGTCTCAACTCGCTCGCATCCATTGTAGAACTGGCGAGCCAAGTCTCCTCAAATCTTCATTTAGTTCTCCAGCGGACTTCCTCGGAGATCACGCCCCTCGAACTTGCCTTCAGTCCGTATCCTGCGAGTGAAAGAGCCTGTGTACGAATGACAGACACACCTATCATCATGCACGAGCAGCAGTTCCAGCAGCTCAGGCATATTCTCAACAAGCTGCGTCTCGACTCATTTTCCCGCGTGGTTTTTCTCGTGGACAAGAACGGCCAGCAGATTGCCGCTCTGGGAGATATCGCCGAATTGGACACGACGAGCCTTGCGTCTCTGGCCGCGGGCAACGTGGCCGCTACGGGCGGGATGGCGCAGCTCATCGGTGAGAAGGAGTTCCCGACGCTCTCGCACGAGGGCGAGCGCGACAGCATACACATCTGCATCATCGGTCGCGTACTTCTGGTCGTCGTCTTCGACGACCGCTCCAGCCTTGGCCTAATAAAGCTGCGCGTCAAGCAGGCTTCGCGCGACCTCGCTCTCCTCTTCGACGAACTCGAACGGCTGGCCGCACAGCACCGTGACTCGGAGGAGTCGCTCTTCGCCGAGATAACCGACGACGACATAGACAGCCTTTTCAATTAGTGACAGGTGGTGCGTAACAGGTAAAAAATGAAAACTGCTTTTACCTATCACCCATAACCTATCACCCATCATCAAGGTGCCATGACTTTCATTAACTACGCTTCGAGAGAGATCAACTGCAAGATCGTCTACTACGGGCCGGGCCTGTGCGGCAAGACGACGAACCTGCAATACATTTACGACGCGACCGCGCCGACCGCCAAGGGCAAGCTCATCTCCTTAGCGACCGAGACCGACCGCACGCTCTTCTTCGACTTCATGCCGCTGGAGCTTGGCACGGTGCGCGGCTTCAAGACGCGCTTCCACCTCTACACGGTGCCGGGGCAGGTCTTTTACGACGCGTCGCGCAAACTCATCCTGAAGGGCGTGGACGGAGTCGTCTTCGTCGCCGACAGTCAGGAGGAGCGCATGGACGCAAACGTCGAATCGCTCTACAACCTCGAAGAGAACTTGTCTGCGAACGGCTACGACCTCTCGAAGATTCCTTACGTCCTTCAACTGAACAAGCGAGACCTGCCGAACGTTTTGCCGGTGGACGAGATGCTCGCCGAGCTCAAGCGCAACGGCGAGCCGACTCACGAGGCCGTCGCCTCAAACGGCGCGGGCGTCTTCGACACGCTCAAGTCCGTCGCCAAGCAGGTGCTGACGGAGCTGCGTAAGAGCTAGAAAAACCGTAAACGGTAAACCGTGAACCGTGACAGGAGAAATGCTGTTCTTCCTGTCACGGTTCACGGTTTACCGTTTACGGTTTTTTCAGACCAGAGATTTAATCATCAGGAGGCCGTCGCCGCCGTTCGAGTAGTAGCGTGGCAGACGCTGCGTGACGGAGAAGCCGAGCTTGATGTAGAGGTCTTGCGCGCCCGTGTTGACGGAGCGGACTTCGAGGCGCGTGATACGCACGCCGCGTCGCCGAAAGCCCTCCTCTACCTTTCGCAACATGCCTTGCGCGACGCCGCGCCTTCGGTGTTCGGGCGCGACGCCTAGCGTTGTGATGTGGCCCGTCGCGTCCGGCTCGACGATGCCGACGATGAAGCCGACCATCGCGCCGTCGGTCGTCACCGCGCGGTAGGAGACCGATTCGGGCGAGGTGAGTAGATACTCGAAAGTCTCGCGGCTGTACGCCTCGCCGTCAACGAAGCATCGTTGGTCGAGACGCCAGCACTCGTCGAGGTGCGCGACCGTAAGCGGTCGAAAGTCGTAGCGTAGCCCCGCGACGGATGCGACGCGCGCCGCGTCCGTCGCCCCGGCGAGTCCAACGCCGTCCTCCGCGGCTTCCGCGCCGGACGAGAACAGTCGAGACCGAATCTTTTTCAGAACAGCCATTGCCGGTAAATAGTAAATGGTAAATGGTAAATGGTAAATAGTCTTCGCACACCGTCCGAGTTAGACAATCACAGCTTAGTTTGAGAAACGCTCAACCGCCATTTACCATTTACCATTTACCATTCACTAAACGATGAGCATGCAGTCGCCGTAGCTGTAGAAGCGATAGCGCGCGCCGACGGCGTGACGATAGGCGGAGAGCGCGAGGTCGCGTCCCGCGAACGCGCCGACCAGCACGAGCAGAGACGAGCGCGGCAGGTGAAAGTTCGTCAGCAGCGCATCCACCACGCGGAAACGGTAGCCGGGCGTAATCGTCAACCCGGTCTCGCCTCGACCGGCACGCACGCGGCCACTTTCGTCGGCGGCGGTTTCAAGCGCGCGCACGGTCGTCGTCCCCACGGCGAAGATGCGACCGCCGCGCCCGCGCGCGCGATTGATCTCGTCCGCCGCCGCCCGGTCAATCTCAAAAACTTCGGGCGCGACGCGGTGCTGGCCTAAGTCTTCGACGCGCACTGGCGCGAACGTGCCGTGGCCGACGTGCAGCGTGATCTCCGCCACGCGGACGCCTTCGGCGCGCAAAGTTTCCAGCACGCGCGGCGTGAAGTGCAGGCCCGCGGTGGGCGCGGCAATCGCGCCGGGCGCGGCGGCGTAGACGGTCTGATAGCGCTCGCGATCTTCCTCGCGCGCGGCGAGGTCGTCGCCCTCGCGCTTGATGTAAGGCGGCAGAGGCATCTGCCCGAACTCTTCGAGCAGCACGCCGAAATCGCCTTCAGACTCGAATCGCACGACGCGCCCCGCGCCGTCTTCCGTCGCCGAAATCACTTCGCCGCGCAGCCGCCCGTCGCCAAACGTCACGCGCTCGCCCGCGTCGAGCCTGCGCGCGGGCCGCGCAAGCGTCTCCCACACCTGCGCGCCGAGGTCTCCGCGCCTGCGGACTAAAAGCAACTCGACGCGCCCGCCCGTCGGCTCGCGCCTGCCGACGAGCCGCGCCGGGAAGACGCGCGTGTTGTTGACGACGAGCGCGTCGCCTTCGCGAAGCTCGGAAGGGAAGTCGGAGAAGAGCCGATCACGCAAGCTTTCGTCCTCGCGCTTAACGACGAGCATGCGCGATGCGTCGCGACGCGCGAGCGGGTGCTGCGCGATCAGCTCTTCGGGAAGCTCGTAGTCGAAATCGGAGATGTGCATTCAGGCAGCGGAAAATTAACAGGGATGGACAGGATAAACAGGATAAGAAAAACGATGAACGCGGAACGATGAATTAAAGACAGCATGCCTCTCTTCATTCATCGTTCAGCACTCATCATTCCGCATTTGCCTTAATCCTGTCTATCCTGTCCATCCCTGTTAATAATTCTTCCGTTGAAACTCAAGACGGCGAAGCCGGCGTCTCCGCCGCGATCACTTCGGCGTGATGCTCTTGGTGCAGAACGACTGAGAGCTGCGCGCCGAACATGAGAATGAGGCTCGACACGTAGCTCCAAGTCAGCACCGCGACGACCGCGCCGACCGAGCCGTAAATCTGGTCGTAGTGGAAATACTGTAGGCTCGAAGCGAAGACGTACTTGCCCGCTTCCCAGAGCAGCCCGGCTACAATCGCGCTCGGAAGCGTGTCGCGCAAAGTCACTCTACCGTTCGGCACGAAGCGGTAGACAACGGCGAAGAGCGCGATTGTGACGAGCGCGCCCGTGCCCGCGAAGAGCGTCTGCCAGAAGGCGTTGCCCATCAACGTCATCCACTGCGAACGGCGCACGACGCGTATCGGCAGTTGGTCAATAAGCTCCTGCAAGCCTACAAGCACCGAGGTCAGAAACACGGAGACGATGAGCAGTACGCCGACCGCGCCGATCATGCCGAGCGTGAGCGCGCGACCGTGGAGGAACGCGCGCGGGCGCGTCCCCCAGATGCGGTTGAGCGCGCGCTCGATGACGGCGAAGACCCAAGACCCGGCCCAGAGCATGACGACGCCCGCGCTGAGAATGCCGCCCCAGCCCACGTCCTTGAGCGAGCGGACGGTCGCGCGCAAAAACTCGCCCGACCCCGGATAGACTTCGACTATTCGCGACAGAGCTTCGCCGCCCGCCGCAACTCGGTTGCCGACGACGAGCAGGACGAGCAGCGCGGGAAAGAGCGTCAGCAACCCGAAGTAGCTCATCGCGGCGGCGGGCGTGAACAGATCGTTCTCGTGAAACTGATGCATCGTGTGCTGAATGATCGTCTTCCACGGCCCGAGGTTCTTCACGCCCCAGCGCCGCCGCGAGAAGAATGGAATGTGTCTACGCACGTTCTCCATCGTTTTCAGCCAGAGAAAAGTTTCGTATCAGATTTTATCTGTGCGCCTGATTGTCCGTCATTTTCCGCCGCGCTGCAAAACCTGACGAGCGCCCTCGACCTTGCCGCGCGAGCTTTTCTCAAGCGTCGCGCGCGCGGCGGCGAGCATCGCTCCGGCCCGCGTGATCTCGTCTTTGAGCGAGCGCGCCTCGGCCATGGCGCGGGACGAGTCGAGCCGAGCCGCCGACGCGAACAAGTCCGAAAGACTGACCGGCCTGTCCGGGACGGAGAAAGATAACTGGACGCCCGGCGCGTTTAGAAACGTTTCGGATGACGTGTTTGTGGCGCTGAGAGTGAATGAGAAGGTCAGCGCCTCGAACGGCAAATCGTCCGTCTCGTCCGCTTCGCGGACGAGCGCTCGCAGTATCTCCCACGCGCGCGCGGCGTCGGCGCGCATGGCGGAAAGCGCGACGAGCGCGAGCGCGGTCACACGTTGCTCGCCTTGCTCGGCCTGTCCCGCGTAAGCGACGGCCTCGGCGAGCAGCTCGTCGGCGCGCGCACGCTTGCCGCGTCGGGCCGCAAGCTCGGACGCCTGCGCGAAGCCGGCGGCGCGCGCCTCCGGCGGCACGTCGGCGGCGCGGACGAAGCTCGCGGCGCGCTCGGTATCGTCAGTTTCGTCGTCGCCGTAGGCTTGCGATATGGACATGACCTGCCGGGTCGTGATGACGAGGCGCGCGTCGCGTTGAATCGCCGCGTCCTCGATCTCCGATGCGACGGAGCGCGCGCGATCCCACAGGCTGCGCCGGGCGGCGGACATGACGACTTCGAGCCGCAGACGGTCGCGCGCGGCGGCGTCTTTCGCGCCCGGAAGCTCGCTCGACAGTCGGGCGAGGAGCGAGTCGAGCGGGTCGCTCGGATTCTTCGACGAGAGACTGAGCGTGTCCATGCCGGACTTGAGTCCTTCGCGGCTCGCTTCGCCGAGGTCGGCGGCGAGCGCGGCAAAGCGTGCGTGCAGCGTCGGCGCGTACTGCGGCGCGTCGCGCTCGAAGAAAGGGAGCAGGCGACCGATGGCGAAATAGAGCGCCGTCGCGTCGCTTCCGCCCGCACGCGACGCGGCAGTCGGTCGCAGCAGCGTCGTCGCCGCCATGTTGAAGAACGCGCGCCGCACTTCCGCGGGGAAGGGGCTATCGAAGGTGCGTGCGTACTGCGTCAAGCTCAAATCGCCTCCGCTGACGAAGGCGCGCAGTCCGGGCGAGACGACGGGCGAGGAGAGGAGCAGAACGTCGTTGGCGTCCGCGCCCGCGTCGGCGCGCGTCCGTTCGAGGAGGCGCATGTAGAGCGCGTCGGCCTCTCGCGCGTCGTGCGCGCGAAGATTGAGTATGAAGTCAACGAGGGGCGGACTCGCGCCTTCGGCCAAGAGCGGCGCGGCGACTTCGGCGGCGCGCTTGAACTCTCCGTCGGCGACGAGCCGGCGCGCGATGAAGAGTCGCTGCCAGCCGGCTACGCTCAAGTCGCGCTCGCCGCGGCGGGGTGTGTCAGTGTCGGCGGCTTGTTCGGGCTGTCGCGTCCCGTCCTGCTCGGACGCGAGAATGCGCTCGAACTCGCGCAGGAAAATTTCGGCCAACCGCCGGTCGTGTTTGGCCGCGGCTTCGATGACGATGCGGCGCATCGCCGTTAGCTCGTCGCCCACGCCGTCGCTCGGATTCTCCGAGGGGACAAGCCCGCGCACCTTCTCGCCGATGCCGGGGGCGGTCACGGCCTCCCACGCGCGGCGCAGGGCGGCTCGCGCCGTCTGCTCGTCAAAAGGCCAGAGCGCGTCGGCGGCGTCCGACTGAGTCCTGACGCTCTCGTACAAATCGTCGAACGAGCGCGCGGCTTCCGCAACTTCTCGCAGCGCGGCGACGGCCTCTCGCGTCTCGCGTCGGGCGCGCGAAGCGGCGGCGGACTTTGCGGCGGCGGATTTTCCGTTTGCGCTCGGCTTCGTCGCCGACTGCGAAGCGCGCGGCGACGCGTCGCGCGCTGCCGGCGTCTGCGCGATAGCGGCGTAGGCGAGCGCGAACGCTATGACTGAAGAGACGAACGTGGCGAGCTTGCGAGGCATTGGCTTCGAGACTTGTAGCTTGCTGTCGAGGCGTTATTCCGTGTCGAAGAGTCCGGGGCGCGGAGTTTGTTGTTGCGGGGGAGCGATGCCGAAATGTTCGTATGCGAGGCGCGTGGCGGTGCGCCCGCGTGGGGTTCGGTTGAGGAAGCCGATTTGTATGAGGTAAGGCTCGATGATCTCTTCGATTGAGTCTTTCTCCTCTTGCAGCGCGGCGGACATGTGGTTGAGGCCGACGGGGCCGCCCGTGTGCTGTTGGATGATCATCAGAAGGAGCTTTCTGTCCATCTCGTCGAGGCCGAAGGTGTCAACCTCCATGCGGTTCAAGGCGTCGTCGGCTATCTCTTTCGTGATGCGACCGTCGTGCTCGACTTCGGCGTAGTCGCGCACGCGCCTGAGCAGGCGGTTGGCGATGCGCGGTGTGCCGCGTGCGCGCCGCGCAATCTCGCGTGCGCCGCCGTCGTCAACTTCGGTGCCGAGTATGTCTGCGGAGCGGCGGACTATCAGCTCAAGCTCGTCGTGATTGTAGAAGTTGAGATGAAAGACTATGCCGAAGCGACCGCGCAGAGGGGAAGTTATCATGCCGGGCCGCGTCGTCGCGCCGACGAGAGTGAACTTCGGAAGGTCGAGTTTTATGGAGCGCGCAGCCGCGCCCTGCCCGATCATTATGTCGAGCTGGTAGTCCTCCATCGCCGGATACAAGACTTCTTCAATCGCGGGATTGAGGCGATGAATCTCGTCAATGAAGAGAACGTCGCCCTCTTGCAGGTTCGTCAGAAGCGCGGCCAACTCGCCCGGCTTCTCGATGACGGGGCCGGCTGTCGAGCGTATCTCCGCGCCCATCTCGTTGGCGACGATGTTGGCGAGCGTCGTCTTGCCAAGTCCCGGCGGGCCTGTCAGCAAAACGTGGTCGAGCGCTTCGCGGCGCTTTTGCGCGGCGCGTATGAAGATGCCGAGGTTCTCGGTCGCCTTCTTCTGACCGATGTACTCGCCGAGACGCGTCGGCCTGAGCGACAGCTCGAACTGCTGCTCGTCGTCCAACGTGCCGCGCTCGCGCACGCTCACTGGCTCAAGCTCATCCATAAAAGCTGGTGAATGGTAAATGGTAAATGGTAAATGGTAAATGGTGACGGGGCGGACGCGGGCGTCCATTCACTATTTACCATTTACCATTTACCAGCTTCATCCTTTCGACAGTTGCCGCAGAGAGCGGCGCAGAAGCGTCTCGACCGAAAGCTCGCCGCCCTCGTTGATGGCGTTCGTGACGACCTTCTCGGCGGTCGGCTTCGGGAATCCGAGTTGAGTCAACGCGGCGAGCGTGTCTTCGCGCAGCGCGTCCTCGCTCACTTGCGCGCCGACGCCCGCGCCGGCGGCGATCTGCTCGTCGAGTCCGGGGGTTGAGAGCGCGGCCATCTTGTCGCGCAGCTCGATGACCATACGCTCTGCGGTCTTCCGGCCCACGCCCGGAATCGAAGTCAGGCGCGCGTAGTTGTTCGTGCGTATGGCCGTGACTATCTCGTCGGCGCTCATGCCGGAGAGCATCGCGACGGCGGATTTGGGGCCGATGCCGCTCACGGAGATGAGCAGCATGAACAGCTCGCGCTCGCGCTCTGTGCGGAAGCCGAAGAGCTGGAGCGCGTCCTCGCGAACGTGCGTGTAGATGCGTAAGCGGACAGGCGCGTTCGGCTCGCCCAGATCGTAAAAGGTCGTGACGGGTATCGTCACCTCGTAGCCGACGCCGCCCACGTCAACGATGACGCTGGTCGCGTGTTTTGCCAGAAGAGTCCCTGAGAGGTGTGCAATCATCCTTCTGAATTTCTTTGACGAGAGAAGAGATTTCGGGAGCGTCTCACGTGTCACGTGGATTTTAGATGAAGGCCGACGCTTCGGCAACGAGCGAAGTGCGAAACGATGAAGTCAGAACGCTGAACGATGAACTGAAAGGCAAAGGCTCTTAGTTCAGCGTTCAGCGTTCTGACTTCATCGTTTCTTCTTCCGTCGGTAGACGCCGTCGAAGGTGACGTTCGCGCCGCCGCAGTCGCCGTTGTCGTCGGCGACGAGGTATTCGCCTATGAGCCGGAGCGTTATCTTGCAGATGTCGTCGTCCGGCGCGAGCGTCAGCACGCCCGCCGCGGGCAAGCCCTCGCCGTCAACCGCGCCCGTGTGTATGTTCTCAGGGTTCACGCCGTGCCAGAAGGCCTCGCCCTCGACGCGGAGCAGCCCTGCTTTCGCGCCGCGACGGATGTTGAGAGCGTTGCTGTAAAACTCCCACGCGCCGAGCCAGCTCGCGAGCGGCGGATTCTTGTCGGCTTCCGTGACGCTCAACTGGCTCGCGGCAATCCATCCGACCGTCTCGCTCCCCTTCGAGGGTTGATACCACGCGCACACGAAGTCGCCGAACGTGCGCGAGACTATGAGCGCGTCGCCGGGGACGACGTAAGCCTTCTGCCTGCACTTCGCGCCGGGCTTCGGGCAGTCTTCGTCGTCGCCGTAGAAATAGACGCGCGCACCCTTGTCGCCTATGGCGCGCGCGAGCTTGAACTCTTTGGCGTCGTTCGTGAACGCGCCGTTGCGGCACCAGTTCGCGGGGTTGCCCTCATCCTGCGCGACGGCGAAGGCAGGCGCGCACAGCACTAGCAGGAGCGGAGCGAGGCGGCGGAATAACTTTTTCATAGGGACGTTCATCATTCTACTTAGCCAGACGGTTGTACTTCTTCAGAATTTCACGGAGGCGTTCGTGTGGGATTGCGTGGACGGTGTTGCCGCCTATGCCGCGCATCGTCTCTGCGGCGACCATGGCGTTGACGATGGCCTCCTCGGTCGCCTCGACGGTGGCGCGCAGCAGCGGGTTGATAAGCTCGTTCGGGAGCATCGAGAGCTGCGCGACGCCTTCGGTCTTGCTGGCCTCTGGGTTCGCGTTCGAGAAGGCTATGAAGATGTCGCCGGAGCTATTCTCGCCGCGACCGCCCATCACCCCGACGCCGAGCGAGACGCGACGGACAAGCCGCTTCAACTGGTGCGGCAGAAGCGGCGCGTCCGTCGCGACGACGACGATGATCGAGCCTTGCCCGTCGTCGCCCGCCTTGCCGCGCTCCGGCATGAGGTCTGTTATCTCTCTGCCGACGGGGACGCCCGCGACGCGAAGAAGGTCGCGCCTGCCGTAGTTGGCCTGAACCAGAACGCCCACCGTGTAGCCGCCTTCGGCCTTTGCTAGCAGACGCGACGAAGTACCAGTGCCGCCCTTGAACTGGTGCGCGACCATCCCCGTGCCGCCGCCTACGTTGCCTTCGGCGACCGGCCCCGGTTTTGCGCCGTCGAGCGCCTGAAAGGCGTGTTCCTTGCGGACGTGGAATCCGTTGATGTCGTTCAGAAATCCGTCCCACGTCTCCGCGACTACCGGAAGGCTGAAGTCGCCGGAGTAGCCTTCGTCCGTTCCGCGCCGCGCGTTCCACTCGATGACCGCGTCGCGGACGACGCCGACGCTGTGCGTGTTCGTAATCATCACGGGCGTGCCGAGGCTGCCGGACTCTTCGAGCCAAGTCGTCCCTGTCATCTCGCCGTTGCCGTTCAATGTGTGCCACGCGGCGAAGACGCGACCGCGGAAGTTTTTCCCCTGAGGAAGAATGGCCGTCACGCCCGTCCGCACAGGCCCGCGACCCGCGACGAGCTTGCCGTCGCCCTCGATGATGGTCGCGAATCCGACCTCGACACCCTTCACGTCCGTGATCGCGTTGAGCGGGCCGGGCGTGCCGTCGAAGGGGACGCCGAGGTCGCGTGCGCGCGGCTTGTTCTGCGCGCGCCCGGCCACGGGCGCAAGAAAGATTGCGAAGGCCGCGTGCAGCAGTAACGCCGTCAGTGCGGCGGAAACCTCTTTCATCGGACTCGTCCTTTCGGCCCGTCGCCATTCAAACGATTGAATTCCGGCCTCAGTCGTTTGGCTGCATTCGGGTCGGCGCATTATCGTCGGCGATGCGTCCGCGCGTCCACAGAATTTTTCGTGTGCGCCGCGACGCGGCGTCGCGCGTCTTTCCGGCGCGGCCTCGCGCGCGTTATACTGTTAGCCGCTCTCCCGAAGAAAAAGGCTTGAAATGAAATCGGAGAAAATCTCGGAGCTGACGACCAGCCGCCTGAGCGTGTACCTGCGCTGCCTGAATTTGTTGGCCGCGGCGGGCATCAAGACAATCTCTTCGCAGGCGCTCGCCGATCAGTTCAACATGAACTCGGCGCAGATTCGCAAAGACCTCGCGTACTTCGGCGAGTTCGGCACGCGCGGCGTCGGCTATTCGGTGGACGAGTTGCGGAGGCATCTGACGCAGATACTCGGACTCGACCGCGCGCACCGCGTCGGAATAGTCGGGGCGGGGAACTTGGGAACCGCGCTCGCAAACTACAACGGCTTCCGCGAGTCGAACTTCGAGGTCGTCGCGCTCTTCGACAACGACCGAGAGAAGATCGGCAAGAAGATCGGTCGCGCGCAAACTGTCGTCCAAGACGTTCGCAAGCTCGCGCAGGTCGTGCGGGATGAGAGCATAGACGTTGCCGTCATCGCAGTGCCCGCGCGCGTCGCGCAACGCGTTTTGAATCAGGTGATGTCGGCGGGCGTTAAGGCCGTGCTGAACTTCGCGCCCGTTCGCCTGCACGCGCGTCTGGGCGTGAAGGTGAAGACGGTTGACTTGACGATTTCGCTGGAATCGCTATCGTACTTTCTATCGCGACCGCAGATAACGTGCATCACGAACCCGCGCGGCATTCTCCCATACGAGGAGATAGCGCAGCGCGAAGAGCAGGAGTTGCAGAGTTGAAAGAAGGATAAGCCATGAGCGAAGACCTCACACAAGGCTTGCCGCCGCGCCCGTTTGAAGAGCGCGTTCTCGCCGAGCTGTCGGGAATGCGGCAGGAACTCACGGGCATAAATTCAAGGATGACTGCGCTCGAAGAAAGATTGACCTCACTCGAAGAGAAAGTTGACGCGCGTCTGCGCGAGACGCGCCCCATCTGGGAGGGCGTGCTGGAGCGTCTGACCGGGATCGAAGCGGAGTTGCCGCGCCTCGGCGGCATCGAGTCGGAGCTTGCGCGCATGAACCGGCAGTTCAGGTCGTTCGTCGCAGACATTTTCCAGTTGCGCGTCCGCGTCGAAAAATTGGAAGAGGACGAAGACCAGCAGATGGCTTGAGCGTCGCGTAAATTGCGCGGCGCGAAGAGCAAAAGTTGCAGCAGAGCTAACAAGGAGTTTAGAAGGCCATGTTGACGTGCTTGCTGAAAAGAGTCCTGCCCTTCACTTTGACTTTCATCATGGGAGCTGCGCTCGGCGGCTTCTTCTTCAACCCCTTCGGCGTGCGGACGAAGATGTCGCGCGTCGTGCGAACCGAGCTGCGCTATCACGGCTACGGCGAAGGCCGCAGTTGTAGGCACAGGCGTTTCAGACAACGCGAGCTTGTCGCCGAGACGAAGCCGCTCATCATCCTATTCAAGCCTGACGCGCGCTTGCCGCGCGAGTTCAGAGAGTTTGATGATGGCGCGCTCTTCCATTTCGTGCCGAGGTCGGCGCTCGTCCGCGTGACCTTTGGCGCGGACGGGAAGGTGCAGGCGGTCGAGCCGTTTTACGAAAATTCACTCGGCCTGAACAGGCTGCCGCTCGGCAGTTCATGGAAGCAGGCTTGGGACAGCGTGGAGCGCGCGGCACGTCTGATTCAGTTCACGCCGGAGATGAACAACGGCCTGCCCGTCACAGCCACGAAAGAGCTTGAGATATTCTTTTTGCCGGATTGATGGGAGCGGCCTTCAGTTTCTGATGGACGAGCAGACAGCCCGGCGCGAGATCGTGCGCGTCGGCAAGTTGATGTACGAGCGCTCTTACGTCGTCTCTTCGGACGGCAACATAAGCGTGCGCCTCGACGACGGTCGGATAGTCGCCACGCCCACGCAGGTATCGAAGGGGCGCATGACCGAGGAGATGCTCGCCGTCACCGACTCGGACGGCAAGCCGCTCACGGACAAGCGCGCTTCGAGCGAGCTTGCGATGCACCTGCTCATCTACCGCGAGCGAGAGGACGCGCGCGCAGTCTGCCACGCGCACCCGCCGCACGGCTCGGCCTTCGCCGTCGCGGGACTCGCGATTGACCAGCCGATTCTGTCCGAAGTGATTTTAACTTTAGGCTGCGTCCCGCTCGCAGAGTACGGCACGCCCTCGACCGACGAGTTGACCGATGCGATGCGCCCGCTCGTCAAACATCACAACGCGCTCCTGATGGCGAACCACGGCGCGGTTGCGTATGGCGCGGACGTGTGGCAGGCTTTCGACCGACTCGAAACTCTGGAGCACACGGCGAAGATCGCGATTCTCTCGCGCGCACTCGGCGGAGCGCGCAACCTTCCGCCCGACTCCATCGAGAAGTTGATAGACATACGCGAGAAGGCAGGCTACTTGGACGAGCGCGGGCGCTGCCAGTCGTGCGGCTACTTGCACGAGACTAAAATCGTATGCCCGACGGGCGAGCGCGCCACAGTCAACACGAGCAGCGCGACGAAGACTTCGACCAACGGCGCGGGCAAGATTTTTCTGAGCCGCGATGAGCTGATAGAACTGCTCGTCGAAGCGGCGCGCACGCAGAAGATTGACTGACGGCGAGACGGCATGGCTTTCGTCCGCCGTCTGTGATTCGACATCTAAGATTTACTATTCGCAGAATCAGGAGCAACACGAATGCCTCAAGAAGCACTCGGCATGGTTGAGACGAAGGGACTCGTGGCGATGATCGAGGCCGCGGACGCGATGGTCAAAGCGGCGAACGTCACGCTCGTCGGCTACGAGAAGATCGGCGCGGGCTTTGTCACCGCAATCGTGCGCGGCGACGTTGCGGCGGTCAAAGCCGCGACGGACGCGGGCGCGGCTGCGGCGCGCAGAGTCGGCGAGCTTGTCAGCGTCCACGTCATCCCGCGCCCGCACGGCAGCGTTGACGAAGCGCTGCCGGTCGGAGCTGATCGGTAAATAGTAAATGGTGAATGGTAAATAGTCGGTGAGTGCTTTCTGCATTGAGCTATAGCCTCTCGACTTGAGCGATGCTCAACCGCCATTCACCATTTACCATTCACCATTTACTAGCAAATGATTATCGCGCGCATCCTCGGCACGGCCGTCTCGACGCAGAAGGACGAGCGTCTGAAGGGCAGCAAGCTTCTGCTCGTCCGCCCTCTGAACCTCGACGGGACGGAAGGCTCCGGCTACATCGTCGCCGTTGACACGGTCGGCGCGGGCTTCCACGAGCGCGTCCTCGTCGTCGCAGGCTCAAGCGCGCGCCTTGCCGAGGGGCAGAAGGACAAGCCCGTTGACGCAGCCATCGTCGGCGTCATTGACACGGTGGATTTCGTGAACGACTGAGCTTTCAGTTTTCGGTTTTCAGTTTTCAGCAAATACAAAAGCTGACTTCTGAAAACTGAAAACTGAAAACTGAAAACTGCTAATGCAACTCGCGCGCGTAATCGGGAACGTGGTGGCGACGGTGAAGAACGATTCGCTGGAGGGGCGCAAGCTCCTCGTCGTGCAATCGCTCGACGCAGACCTTGAGCCGCAAGGAGCGCCGCTCGTCGCGCTCGATGCCATCGGCGCGGGCGTGGGCGAGTTGGTCTTCTGGTGCAGAGGCAAGGAGGCGAGCTTCCCTTTCAAGCGCGAGGACACGCCGACCGACTGCACGATCATCGGCATCGTTGATTCAGAGGCGCACGTGTCGAAGGGGAGAAGGCGATGATTCTGGCGCGCGTACTTGGCAACGTCGTCGCGACGCAGAAGAACGAGCGTTACCAGAACGCGCGCGTGATGCTGTGCCAGCCCGTGACGCCTTCGGGCGAAGAGACGGGCGCGACACTGCTCGCGCTCGACTCGGTTGATTCAGGCATGGGCGACATGGTGCTGATAGTTCAGGAGGGCTGGGGCGCTTCGACCGCCGCGACGGGCGAACAGGGCGCGGCGATTGACTCGGCCATCGTCGGCGTGGTTGACCGCGTTGACCTCCTCGAAGAAGAGGGGACTGCCAGCACGCGGCTCTGACTGAGAGCCGAAGTCCGAGAACTTTTTTGATGAGCAGCAGCGAGCAGGACAGAATCCGTGAGTTGGCCGAGCGCGTCGCGCAGAAACTCGCGCGCGAGTCGGGCGACGGCGGCGGCGCGCGCGAAACGCAAGTCGGCGGGGGCGGCGACGTGGACTCTTTGCGCGAAAGCCTCTCCGAGATTCAAAGGCGGCTCGCGCACATCGAATCGCACATCACGCACGGCGAAAACTCCGAGCGCGACGCCCCTCCTGCGCGGCAGTCGAGCGGCGGCGTCGCTCGACAAAGCTCTCCTTCGTCCGGCAACGCGGCGACGCCCACGCGCTCGATGTGGCTGAGCGGGACTTACATGCCCGCGGTCTCGCACCCGAGTCAAGAGCAGTTCACGGGGATAGGCGAGGCCGTCTCCGAGCTTGTGGAGTTCTTCGAGCGCGAGAAGACGTGCAACGTCGAGCCGGGCGGCAAGCCCTGCGACCATTGCGGCATGTGCAGCGCGCGCGGGTTCTAATAAAGGCAGAAGTCAGAACGCTGAACGCTGAACCGAAAAACTCGTCTTTCAGTTCAGCGTTCAGCGTTCTGACTTCTGCCTTCTCTTATTTCGTGTTGCTCTGCCCGCTGGAGTCGCGCCTGAGCGAGTCGGCGTTGAGCTTGGGCGCTTCGCGCGCGCCCTCTTCGGCGCGGAAGTAAGGCTCGTCCTTGAAGCCGTACATCTTGGCCGCGATGACCGTCGGGAACTGGCTGCGCGCGGTGTTGTAATCGTTAACCGCTGCGTTGTAGTCCTGACGCGAGACCGCTATCCGATTCTCCGTTCCTTCGAGCGCGACCTGCACGTTCTTGAACGCCTCGGTCGAGCGAAGTTCGGGATAAGCCTCCGCGAGCGAGAGCAGCCGACCGACCGTGCCGCCGAAGCTGTTCGCCGCGTCAATCACGGCCTGCTTCTGCTCCGGCGTCTTGTCGCCGTTCTCGCCCTGCGGCGCGGCCCTCGTCGCGTTCAGCAGTTGCGAGCGCGCCGCGGCAATCTGCCCGTAGACCTCCTGCTCCTGTATGCTCGACGCGCGCGCGGCCTCGAACGTGTTCGGGATCAAATCTGCGCGACGCTGTAGCTGCGACTCGATGTTGGCCCAAGACTCTTTGACCTTCTGCTGCTTCGTGACGAGCGTGTTGTAGCCGCACCCGCCGGACGCGAAGGACGCGAGCAAGACCAACGCCAGTAGCAAAAATCTTTTTCTCTGCATTACTTTCCTCCTAGCTAAACCCATTGCCTGTTGAAACAAAATTCTCTCGACCCAATCTTACACACGCGCGGAAACTTCGAGCCGATCCACCGCGGCGATGACGCGCGCGACCTGCTCCATGTAGTCGGCGAACAGCTCGTTCGCTTCACGCTCGCCGAGACTTGCGGCGTCGCCCGACTCGCGCAGCTCAAACACGCGCTCGAACACTGCGGCGTCGAGTCCGAGCATGCGGACGGTCGCGCGCACTATCTCGCGCTTTAGGACGGGCGGCTGCTCGCCGTGAAGTAAAAGCACGGGCGCAAACAGCGTTGCGAAACTCGAAAGGCTGTCGCTCATCAAGTCCTGCAAACGCTTGGCCGAAACAGACGCAGGGATGTAGAGCCGGCGCAATTGAATGAGCTTGCTCCGCAACTCGTACTCCGCTTGGTGGCGCAGGTTCGCGTCCGAGATTCGCAGCGTCTCGAACGGGTCGCGCCCGTAAAGCACGACGCGCGCGCGCTCCATCTGGTGAAACTCAATCGGGAAAACGTCCGCCGCGTCGCTTAGCTCCGCGAGCGTGAAGTAGACCGGGAGCGGATGGCCGAGCCGCTGCCACTCGCGCATCGCCGCCTGCGCCAGACGCAAGTCCTCGGGCGTAATGCGGTGCAGCGCTATAAGGATGTTGTAGTCCGACTCCAACTGCGCGAAATCGCCCGACGCCGCCGAGCCGTATAGCACGACCGACGCAAGGTTCTCGCCGTGCGTCGCCTTCAAATCGCCGACGAGGTGATTGAAAGCCTCATGCGCCACTTTGTTCGTCATCAGTCACACTCTCCGAAACTATGAACGCGGAACGCGGAACGCTGAATGAAATGCAGCTTCCGTTTCAATTCATCATTCCGCATTCATCATTCATCATTTCTCACCAGCTATCGCCTGAGCCGCCGCCGCCGAAATCGCCGCCGCCGCCGAAGCCGCCGAAGCCACCTCCACCTCCGCCGCCCCAACTGCTTCCGCCGCCGCTACCCCAGCCGCTCGAACTGTGCCGCCCGCCGCTCGCGAGGCCGCTCAGGATATTCCCGACGATGAGCGCGCTCATCAATCCGCCGCCGCCACCTCCGCCCCAACCGCCGCGACCGCCACGCCCGCCGCGCCTGCCGCCTGCCAACGAGATCAGTATCAGAATAACGATAGCGATCAAACAGCAACCGCCGATCCCGAACCCGCTCGCACGCGAGCGGGTTCGCGTCCGCGTGTTCGTGCGCGCGGGAGGGCGGTAAGCGTAGCTCTGATCAATACCTTCAAGTTGAAAGCCACGCTTCTCGGCGAGCGTAGCGACGACTGCCTGCACGAAGTCCGAAACGCCCTGACTGTAGTTACCGCGCCTGAACTGTTCGGTCAAACGCTGACTTCCGATCTGACGCACGAGCGTGTCCGGCATGTCGCCTTCGAGGTGGCGACTGACCTGCGTCCACCATTTGCGATCATTGACCGCAACGAGTAGCAGCAGCCCGTTCTTCTCACCCTCCTTCGAGCCGATGCCCCAGCCGCGCGCAAGCGAAAGCGAATACTCGAAGATGTCCGTGTCGCCCGTCGTAGGGACAGTCACGACTGCGAACTCGATGTCGGCCCTGTCCTTTAGGTTGTTGAGAATCGCCGCGAGCCGCTCCTTCGTCGCCGCGTCAATGACGTTCGCGTTGTCGTTGACGTACTTGTAATAGCCTTCGGGCGCGGGCAGCGGCGCTTGCGTGTACGCACGCGCGCCCTGCGCCCGCGCGTCATGCGCGAAAGCTAGAACGCACACGACGGCGAGACACGCGGCGAGCGAGAATGAAAATCTGCTTTGCATCAATGCCACAATGATAACAATCCAACGCTTATACGAAAAACCAACCCAAATCGTTTTCTGCTCTGCCTGCCTGAAATCCTAGCCATCCTCATCCCTCTATCAATAAATGCAGAAGGTAAAAGAACGCAACCCCTGCGAAGACCACGAGCGACACGAAAGGATTCTTCTCTTCAAGATGATTGACTTCAGGGATGAGGTCGCTCGCGGCCACGTACAGCGTGACACCTGCCGAGAAGGGCAGCGCATAAGCCACTGCTTCCGTCACGCGCGTCTGTAAGACTGCCACCGTCAGCACGCCCGCCAGCGTCGCCGCTCCTATTATTAAGGTCGCCACAAGCGCACGACTCGCCGAGCGCCCCGATGCGAGCATGATAGAGGCCGCCGTGAACCCCTCCGGCACTTTGTGCAAAAGCACCGCCACGAAGACCAATAGCCCAACCTTCCGGTCAACCACAAAAGCCGAAGCCACCGAAGCCCCGTCGAAAAAGGTGTGAATCGAAAGTCCGCCGATGGCTGTGTAGGCTGCCGAAGGGCGCACGACGGCCTCCGGGTGTGTCTCTTCGCCGAAGTGGAAGTGCGGCGCAATCGTGTGCTCGAAAAAGTGGATTAATAGATAGCCGCCCAGCAGCAACGTCATCGCCCCAAGCACGCCGCCACTCGCCGCTTCACTCGTCGTCGCCCCTTTCGTCCACAAAACGACCACTTCAGGGACGATCTCTATAAAAATCGCCGCCAGCATAAAGCCCGCGCCGAGAGCCACGAGATAGCTGAGGAAATGTCTGCTCCGTTGAAAAGCACCCGGACGGGCGAGCAGAAGCCCTCCCGCGACGTTAGCCAGTGCCACTAGGCTACCGAAAAATAGAAGTTCGCCGAAATTCATCCAAAAAGCCGTATGCCGCTCGCCCTGTCCTTATTAAATAATGGCTTGGCGCGTCACTATACAGGATTGAGGTATGGTTGGCTACGGGTAGCTTAAGACAAAGTACACCATATCGTGCTTAAAAAATTCGATTTGACAGTGTTTTTGCTCTTGACAGGGTGCTTAAAGCGGGCGTACTATGCGCGACAGGTGGTCAAAAGTGGCTGAAAGTGGGCTACTCAGAGCATCTTGCCGTCAAAGGTTAGAGTTTCACTTTAAGGTTTAAGCAGCTCTTGCCCTCGTCAGTCGCCGCAAACCCCATGTTGAGAGGAAATTACACGGCGCGCATAGATTTAAAGGGGCGACTCAAAGTACCGACGGCCTTCAGACGCTACATTGAAGAGAAATACACGACCCGGGAGTTTTACGTCACGAGCCTGACCGGCGAATGCGTTCGACTCTATCCTTTACCCGAATGGGAGTCAATCGAGCAGCGTCTGGCGCTCTTGCCTTCGATGGACCCTGCGAGACGAAAGTTCCTTGACAGGACGAACTATTACGGTCAGCAGGCAGAGTTGGATGGACAGGGCCGCGTCCTCATCCACCCGTTGCTGAGAAAGTCGGCTGGTGTGTTCGGCGACGTAGCGGTTCTTGGTTATTTGACATACTTGGAAGTCTGGGAGTTGGAGAGTTTCGAGCGTCGTCTACTGTCCGATCCATACACGGAAGAGGACGAAGCGGCGATTGCGGGACTCGGAATCTAGGAAAGTGACAATCGAAGAGTGACGAGTGACACGATGAAATCAGCACTAAATATCATGTCTTCCGTCGTTCATCGCTTGACACCTTCCTACGAGACCACGGGGCGGTGGTAATGGCTGCGTCAGGAGGGGGGCCTGAAGCGCCCCATCGCCCCGTGTTGCTCTTTGAAACTGTTCGACTGCTCGCCCCTGAGCGCGGCGGGTTGTTCGTGGACGCGACGCTCGGTCTTGGCGGGCACAGCGAAGCGATCCTCGAAGCCTCCGCGGGCACGCGCGTTCTAGGCATAGACCGCGACCGCGAGGCGTTGCGACTCGCCTCCGAGCGTCTAGAGCGTTTCGGCCCACGCCTGCGCGCCGTCCACGCGAACTTTGGCGACATCGAGCGCGTGATGCGCGAGGCGGGCGAGCATGAGGCGAGCGGCATCCTTGCAGACCTCGGCGTCTCGTCGCTCCAGTTCGACACGCCTGAGCGCGGCTTCAGCTTTCGCGAGGACGCGCCGCTCGACATGCGTATGGACGCGGAGGGCGAAGAGGAGACTGCGGCGCAGCTTCTCGAACGGTTGCCGGAAGAGGAGATCGCGCGCGTCATCTACGAGTACGGGGAGGAGCGCAAGTCTCGGCGCATCGCACGCTGGATAGTTGAGAGGCGCGAGCGCGGCGAGGCCATAAAGACGACGGGCGAGCTGGCCCAATTGGTCGCGCGAGCCGTCGGCAACAAACGCGGAGACAGGATTCACCCGGCGACGCGGACTTTTCAGGCTCTACGCATCGCCGTCAACCGCGAGCTAGAAGGACTAAGCGAGTTCATCGAGACCGCCATCGCTCTTTTACAACCACAGGGACGCCTCGCCGTAATTAGTTTTCATTCGCTGGAGGATCGAATCGTGAAGCGCGCGCTCCGACGCCTTTCGGGACGTTGCGAGTGCGACCCTCGCTCCCCTGTCTGCGTGTGCGGCGCGCGCCGTGTGGTCGAGATTTTGACGCGTCGTCCTGTGACGGCAAACGAACAAGAGGTGGAAGAGAACCCCCGCGCGCGGAGTGCCAAATTGCGCGCCTGCTTGAAACTTTGAAACTGCCGCAGGCGGCTGGGCTGAGAAAAGAAAGGCGTTGTCCTCACTCTCAGTCTTTCAAAGTTCAAATCTGACCCGAAGTCCGAGGCCCGATAACTGATGAGAAGAATGCCCCAGCAGTACCCTAATCCCGGTGTCCGTCGCGAGCGCGACCCGCGCGCGGCGAGGCGGCAGATGTTTTTGCTCGCGGGGTGTCTAGTGTTGGCCGGAGGGTTCATCTTCGCCGTGCGGCAGCAGATTCTGGCGGTCGAGTACGGCTATAAGACCGAAAGCTTGCGCCGCGAGCGCGAGCAGTTGCTCGACGAGCAGCGCCGACTGCTTCTGGCGTTGGAAGAGAGTTCGTCGCCGGCGCAACTAGAGCAGGCGGCGCGAGAACTGGGAATGCAGCCCGCGCACGCCGCGCAGATGGAAGCCGCAGCGCGGCAGAGCGCTCAAGGCGCTACGCAGGGCGCGCGCGTTTTCGTCGGGACGGCGACCGCCGCGACTGCTGTCGTGCGCCGTTAGCCGAAGGAGGTTTTACGAAGCGAAGATGCGCGCCTGCTGGCCTCTCGCCCTTGGCTGCGCGCGTGAAGTGTTAAGAGCAATCACACGTTAGGACGAGCGTCTCGCGACGATTCGGAAGTCTGATGAGAAGGCCGCTGCACGATATGTTAGACCGCTACGGATCGGAGCGCACATTACGTCCCGACGTTTCACGGCGACGTGCTTTAGTAGTCGCCGTTTTTCTTTGTGTGTGGATGGTCGCCGTCGGCGCGCGTCTCGCCTATCTGCAAACGTCGCAGCATGAATGGCTGAGCCGTCGCGCTCGCGCGCAGCAACTCGACATCGAGCCGCAGGCGGCTGTTCGCGGCCTCATACTTGATCGTCGCGGCAAAGAGCTTGCGCGCAGCATTGACGTTGACTCGTTCTTCGCAGAGCCGAAAGAGATCGAGAACGCGGACGAGGCGGCGGCGTCGCTCGCTCGCGTCCTTAATATAGACGCCGTCTCGCTCGCGGCGCGTTTGAAGGAAGGGAAGGAGGCGAAGCGAGGCTTCGTCTGGATCGCGCGAAAGGTTGGAGAGGAGCAGGCCCGCGCCGTCCGCGAGCTGAAGATAAAGGGCGTCCACTCGATTGAGGAGCAGAAGCGTCGTTATCCGAACGGCGCGCTCGCCGCGCACGTCGTCGGCTTCGTCGGTTTGGACGATAAGGGACTCGCAGGGGTCGAGCAAATTTATAACGCATCGCTCACGGGCGAGGCCGGACGCCTCGTCGCTCACGCGGACGCGCGGCGCAATTCTTTCGAGAGCGCGGGGAGCGAGCCGCAGGACGGTCGGACAATCGTGCTGACGATTGACCAGACCGTGCAGTACATCGTCGAGCGCGAATTGGCGGCGGCGGTCGAGAGAACGCACGCGAAGTCGGCGGCGGCAGTCGTGCTTGATCCGAGCACGGGCGAAATACTTGCGCTCGCAAACGCGCCCGCGTTCGACCCGAACAACGCGGCGGGCGTGAGCGCGGAGGCGCGGCGCAACGACGCTCTGCAAAACATCTACGAGCCGGGTTCGACCTTCAAGGTCGTCGCCTTCACCGGCGCGCTCGAAGAGAAGCTCATCACGCCCGACACGCGGTTCGACTGCCCCGGCTCGATCAGCGTCCCCGGTCGCGTCGTACACGACCACGCGCACGGGAATCTCTCGACGACCGAGGCGCTTGCCAAGTCGTCGAACGTTGTGGCGATCAAGCTCGGACAAAAGCTCGGCAACGAACGCTTGTACGAGTACATGCGCCGCTTCGGCTTCGGCTCGAAGACGGGAGTGGAGCTGCCGGGCGAGACCGGAGGGATTGTGCGCGCAGTCTCGAAGTGGCAGCCCGGCTCAATCGGCTCGATCCCCATCGGGCAGGAGGTCGGCGTAACGCCCTTGCAGATGGCCGCCGCCTACGCTGCGATTGCGAACGACGGCCTGCGCGTCGCGCCGCACATCGTGCGCGAGGTGCGCGACGCCGAAGGCAAAGTCGTCGAGCAGGCGCGGCCCGAATCTCATCGCGTCGTGAGCGTGGAGACGGCGCGCACGATTCGCGGGATGCTTGAGATGGTGACGCTCAAGGGCACGGCGCGCGCGGCGCAGCTCGAAGGCTACACGACTGCGGGCAAGACGGGCACGGCGCAGAAGATTGATCCGAAGACGCGCGCTTACTCCGCGACGAAGTACGTCGCTTCTTTCGTCGGCTTCGCGCCCGTGGACAAGCCCGCGGCGGTAATCATCGTCGTCATTGACGAGCCTGTGGGTCTGCATCAGGGCGGGCAAGTGGCCGCGCCGGTCTTCAGCGAGATCGCGGATCAAATCTTGCCGTACCTAAACGTGAGGCCGGACTTGTCGCCCGACGCGAAAACTCCGGCGGGACAGCTCGCGGCGCGGCCCTCGGACGCGGCGAAGGAAGTTGAGAGAGTCGCTGTCGAGGCGTTCCATCTGCCGGAGGTGGTCGAGAGCAGGAGGACTGCGGGCGGCGAGATACGCGATGTCGTCTACGCGGCTGCGGGCGAGCATGCGCTGCTGATGCCAGACCTGCGCGGTCGAAGCGTGCGCGACGTTGCGCGCGTCTGCGCCCAACTCGGACTTGAGCTTGAGACGACCGGCGAGGGTCGCGCCGTTCGACAGACTCCCGCGGTCGGCGTGGCGGTCGAGCCGAGACAAGTCGTCCGCATCGAGTTCGGTCGGAGCGATTGAAGGGAAGCTGTCAGCGGTCAGCAATCAGCTTTCAGCTTCTCTCCCCTTTGCTGATCGGATGACGAATTGAAAGTTATTGCCCCAAACATAAAAAGCTGAATGCTGACCGCTGAATGCTGACAGCTTTTTTCCCCGGAAGGTGAGATGAGAAATCAGAGGACGCTGGTTGATTCTTCGCACGGCACTGAGCATTACGGAGGAGAGATGAGACGACGGATTACAGACTGCCGCGAACGTTTGCGCCGCAACCGCGCCGCGCGCAGAATATCCGAACACACGACTCCCCACACGGACGACTTTTCGACGGAAGCGGAGGCTTCGGCGCTCGCATCCGTCGCGGCTGACGTTCGTGAGGAGAAGACTTAAAGCGCGGCCCGGCTCTCCTTCGGCGAGCAAGCACGGGCCGCGCCCGAAAAGCTCGCGCCGGGAGGAAGAGACCGAGTGAAGATTAGAGAGGCATCGGTTCTGATGCGCGCCTCGGCTGAGGCAGCGCGTAGGGTCTTTGACAAGGAAATAACTGGTTTTTCGATTGATTCGCGCTCGACCGCGCCGGGCGAATTGTTCTTCGCCCTCTCGCCGGAAGACTACCGGCGGCACTGCTTCACGGCCACGTCGTTCGCCGACGCGCACCTCTTCATAGGAGATGCAATTGAGCAGGGCGCGGTCGCAGTGGTCGCGCGCGCCGCGCGCGTGGAGGGCGACGAAAACTTGCGCGCGCACAGAGAGCGGCTGCTTCTGGTCGAAGACGTGATAGACGCGCTGCAAACGCTTGCGCGCGGGGTCATTGAATCGTGGGCGCGTCCCGTCGTAGCCGTCACGGGCAGCGCGGGCAAGACGACGACGAAGGACTTGATCGCGCACATACTCGGCACGAGCGGAAGTCGCGTCTTGCGAAGTCGCAAGAACTACAACAACGAGCTTGGCGTCGCGCTCTCCGTGTTGCAGTTGGAGTCGGGCGGCAACCGTCCAAAGGACTTCGACGTGGCGGTGCTTGAGATGGGAATGTCCATGCCGGGCGAGATTGCGAAGCACACCGCTGTTGCGCCGCCTGATGTTTCGGTCTTGACGAACGTCGCGCCCGTGCATCTTGAGTTCATGCGGACGGTCGAGGCCATCGCCGAAGGCAAGGCACAGCTCGTCGAAGGTTTGAAGCCGGGCGGCGCGGCTGTCCTTAACGCGGACGACGAGCGCGTCGCGGCGATGCGCTCGAAGGCTGGACACGCGGGGCGCGTCGTCACTTACGGCATGCGCGAAGCGGCGGACGTGATGGCGACTGAGATAGAGGCGGCCTCGGTCGGCACGAGCCGCTTCCGTCTGCGGACGCCGGAGGGAGAGTCGGTCGTGACGCTTCCGATGCACGGCAATCACAACGTCCTGAACGCGCTCGCGGCTGCGGCTGCGGCGACGTGCTTCCGTATAGGTGTTGAAGAGATTGCCGTCGCGCTCGCGACAGCCGCGCCGTCCGAGATGCGCGGCGAGGTCTTGCGATTCGCGGAAGGGTTCACGGTCGTTGACGACTCGTACAACTCGAATCCGCGCTCGCTGATGAGCATGGCCGAGGCGACGGCGCAGGGGGGCGAGGGCGTGAAACGCAGGATCGTCGTCGCGGGCGAGATGCTTGAGCTTGGCGACGAAGGCGCGTCGCTTCATCGCGAGGCGGGACGCGACATAGCGGGCTTCGGCGTGGACGTGCTTTGGGGAATTCGAGGGCTGGCGCGCGAGATGGTCGAAGGCGCGCGCGAAGAGGGGATGAGCGCGGAGGCGACCGTGTTTTTCGAGTCGTCCGAGGAGGCAGCCGTTGCGCTCACGACTTTTGTGAAGCCGGGCGATCTCGTCTTGGTCAAAGGCTCGCGCGGCGTCCACACGGAAAGGGTCGTCGAAGCGTTGCGCGAACGTTTTGAACTGAGCGCGGATGACAGAAGTGTGGAGTGAAGAATGATGAAAGCGTTGCTTCAACTCATCACTCATCACTCATCACTCATCACTTGATGCGATGATCTATCACATCTTCTACGAATGGCTCTTCAAGTCGCTCTCGGCGTCGGGGAGCGGCGAGTCGTATTTCGTAAAGGCTCTGAACGTCTTTCAGTATCTGACGTTCCGCACGGCCTACGCGACGATAACGGCCCTGCTCATCTCGCTCGTCTTCGGCGGTCGCGTCATAGAGTACCTGCGGCGTCTGAAGGTCGGGCAGGAGATTC
>DASQLL010000151.1:0-9617 GCA_035630035.1 Pyrinomonadaceae bacterium
TCACGGTCGCGTTTCTGACAAAGCCGCTCTATCGTCGTCCGCGGTTTTAGTCTCGCGCGCTAGTCGTCGTTCCTCATCTCAATCCGCGCGACTCACCTATCACCGCTTCGACCTTGCCGATGAACTTGAGCGCGCCGTGCCAGTTCTGGAGCGCGGCGCGTTCGGCGTCGTCCGCGCGTAGATTAATCTGACGGAGCGGGTCGGGCGCGTCGAGGGAGTTGACCGAGACGACGAGAGCGCGTGCGGGCGTCGCTTTGAGTTGCCACGAGAGGCTGTCGCGGAATGCGTCGCGTGCGTTGCGGAGCAGTTGGTGGACGCGACCGCGCGGAAGAGATGCGAGGACTAACTCTGCATGGCCGAGCGTGGCGGCAACGCGCTCTGAATTCTGTTTCGCAGGGACGAGGGACGCGCGATGCGCGACGGCTTCGGCGAAAGAGTCGCTGCTCATTTCCGCGGCCAGCTCTTTGAGCGCGCGCAAGGCTTCTTCGGCGAGCGCGAGATCACCCGCGCGCTCGGCGCGCATTTGTGCGAGCGCGTCGAGCGTCGCGGAGCTTCGGTCGCCGCGCGCGTACAGAATCGCTGCCTCGGCGAAGCGCGTGTGCAGACGCGCCTTCGCCCAGAGCAGATGCGTGCGACTGTGGCTCGCGCGGCAGAGCTGGAAGTAAGAGGCGCGCAACTCGCGCGAGCAGTCGGGAGCATCGTTGCCGGTCGTCGCGCCTGTGCGTTGGGCCGTCTCGTAGAGCGCGGCGGCGGTCGAGAGGTCTGTCTTGATGTCGCCGTCGCGCAAGTCCGCGACGCTCGCGAAGAGGCCGGGGTAGATTTTCTCCACGGCCCTGCGGTACGCGCCGGAGTCCTGCGCCGCCGCCGCTTCGAGACGACGCAGTTTTGCGACGACCGCCTCGGCGCGCTTCAGGCTTTTGTCATGCGTCGCGAACTCATAGCTCGCGGCGTTGGCCGCGCGGCCCGATAAGACGATGACGAAAAATAAGGCGAGTAAGAGAAGTCTGAGTAGGGGCATGTTTAGAATAAAAGTTAAATCAGCCGGAATTTCCTTATAAGAATTATCCCATGTCCTTGCTTCGCGAAGCTCCTGCGCCTTTGCGTGAAATTCATTCTCACGCAAAGGCGCAAAGCTCGCGAAGTAAGCGAAGGACAGAGATGTTGAAAAAAATTCTTAGAGTAGGGTCGCGATGAAAAAAGGCGTCGCCGTTGGCAGCGACGCCCTTACGCAAAGTTGTCAGGTGAGATTAACGAAGCACGGGCTTCGGATAGCTTGCCGTCTTGCCCGTGTCTTTCAGGTCTTTCACTTCCCAGATGCTGGGCGTGCCGCGGTGGAGGAGCCGTCCGCCCCTGTCAACCCAGTATTCCGCCGTCCCGAATGCCTGCCATGCGTGCGGCGTGTAGAGACTACAACTGTCGTGGTAGATCGTGCTGACGACGAACTCACATCCGTCCGGCAGCGCGTAGATTCCCAACTCCCTTAGCTTTGGTCTGGGGGATGGCGCTGGTCGTTGCGCCGCGATTGCCTGTGGCATAACTACCTCCATTGCGTGAGAGACCCCGTGGTTGAGGGACGCTCCGAAAGCAACCACGCTCGCGATCTAAGTCGCCGAGGGAAAAAGTGGCGGCATGATAGCACATAGCGACGCGCCGCCAAGCAGAAATTTTCTCCAACTTAGTTCAATCTCCGCGCATAACTCGCGGCATTTGCCGTGCTGCGCGCAGCGCAATAGAATGACTCGGAACGGGCGCGCGTTTTAAATGTGCACACGCGGAAGGGGACGAAAAGTTGAGAGCCGAGGACGAGACGTTTGGCGGCGAGGGTCAATCCGAAAACGATTGGCGCGAGAACTTGATCGAGACCGACGAGGGCGTGCGCGAGCTGCTCGCGGCAACGCGCCGCGTCGCGGTGCTTGGCATGAAGACCGAGGCGCAGAGTTATCAGCCCGCCTTCTACGTCCCGCAGTATCTCGCTTCGGCGGGCGTGGAGGTCGTGCCCGTGCCCGTCTATTATCCTGACGTGACGCACATCCTCGGCCTGAAGGTCTACCGCAAGCTCGCGGACATCCCCGGCGAGATAGACATGGTTGACGTTTTCCGTCGCACGCAGGACATCCCGCCGCACGTCGAAGACATTCTCGCCAAACGCCCGCGCTCGGTCTGGTTTCAGTCGGGCATACGCAACGACGCGGTCGCCGAACGTCTCGCGCGCGCGGGCATCAAGGTCGTGCAAGACCTCTGCCTGATGGTCGAGCATCGAAGCGCGCTGCGCCGAAGGTGAATGGAAGAGAGCATTCAATTCGTCGTCGGCGCGCGCGAGGCCGGGCAGAGGCTCGACGAGTTTCTCGCCGCGCGCCTCACACGCTTGAGCCGCATGCGAATCGCCGGACTCGTCGCGCGGGGCGCGTGCGCCGTCAACGGCACAGAGGCGCACGCGGGCCGGCGACTCGGCGCGGGCGACTCCGTGGAGTTCGCCGAACGCGATGACGGGCCGAACGCGATGACGCCGGAGGCGATGCCTCTGGAGATCGTCTACGAGGACGAGCAACTGATCGTCGTCGTCAAACCCGCCGGCCTTCTCGTCCACCCGACGCGCGGCGTCAAAAGCGGCACGCTCGCCAACGCGCTCACATACCATCTCAACGGATTGCGGATTGCGGAATCAGAAACAGACGGGGAGACGGAGGGACGGGGAGACGGGGAGAAAGAGACTACCTCATCGAACATCTCCCCGTCTCCCTTTCTCCCCGTCCCCCCGTCTCTGATGTCGGCAATCCGCATTCCGCATTTCATCCGTCCCGGCATCGTCCACCGCCTCGACCGAGACACGTCGGGGCTGATGGTCGTCGCAAAAACCCAGTCCGCGCTCAGCCGTCTCACGCAGCATTTCCAGCGGCGACTTGTCGAGAAGCGCTACCTCGCCGTCGTCTCCGGGCGCGTCGAGCAGCAGGAGCAAACAATCGTCGCGCCCATCGGTCGAGACGAGGATGCGCGCCCGCGCTGGCGAGTTCTGCGTGACGGAAAGCCAGCCGAGACTCGTCTGCGCGTGCTGCACTGCGCGCCGCGCCGCACTCTCGTCGAGCTTGAGCCTGTGACCGGGCGCACGAACCAGTTACGCATACACTGCGCGCACATCGGCCACCCAATCGTGGGCGACAGTCTCCACGGTGGCGACGACCACGCGCGCCTGTGCCTGCACGCCGCGCGGCTCGCCTTTCGCCACCCGGCGACGAACGAGTGGGCCGAGTTCTCGTCGGAGATGCCCGCGGAGTTTTCGGCTGCGCTCGGCGGCGACGGGGCGTCGTATTCTGTGTTTTCTCCGCGGGAAAGTTAAATTTTGAACAGTGCCGGTAAAAATTTTTAACTTAATAGTTGCATCCGCGCCTCGGAAGTTTTATATTGCCCTCAACTCGGGCATGCGGTGAAGCCAAATGCCTAGACGGTTGCTGGGGTGAGGACAGTGACCGTTGCCATGAGTGGGCGCGATGGATCCCAAAATTCGTCGCGCCCGCTTTATTTTTTGCGGCGTATGTAGCGCGCGACCCGCACGGCGTACAAAAATTTGCACGCAGCGGTGCTGACTTCTCCCGCGCCTTGCTGTATATTCCTCGCATCCCCTGAAATTCTTTCCCCGAAAGCTGACCCAGCAGTCGGCGTTTCTTAAAACTTGGCCTGCCCGCGTTGCGGGGCGACGGAAGCGTTCGGACTGGACTGTTAAAGGCACGGCCCGGACGCTCGACACTAAACGAAATGAAAAAAATATTAACGCTATGCACGCTGGCGTCGCTCGCCATTTCGTGCGCGGCTTCGGCGCTCGGACAGACGCCGCAAACTTCGACGCCGCAGACCGCCGCGAGCGCGCGCCCGGCGCGGCAGCGCATCGTCGGCGAAGTGACGGGCGTTGACGCGGCGGCGGGCCGCGTCCATATCCGCACGGACGCGGGCGAGACGGTGACGGTAGCGATTGACGACAAGACGACATACGTGCGTCTGCCGCCCGGCGAGACGAGTATGGACAAGGCCGTCAACGTCACGCGCGAGGACGTGCGTGTGGGCGACCGCGTGCTCGTGCCGGACGTGAGTCCTTCGGGCGCGGAGGCGACGACGGCGCGTCGGCTCATCCTCATGGGCGGCGCTCCGGCGGGCGCGCAGGGCGGCGAGCGCGGGCGCAACGACGGTCGTCGCCTCAACGGTCGCATCGCCGCGATTGACGCCGTGAAGAAGCAGATATCCGTACTGACGCGCGGGCGCGACGGAATAGAGACCGTGACGCTCGACGCGTCGGGCGACGTTCGCATACTTCGCTTTGCGCCTGACACTTTGCGCGTGAGCGAGGCGCGGCCAAGCTCGCTCGCCGAGCTAAAGGTCGGCGATCAGGTGCGCGCGACGGGCGAGCGCGACCCCGAAGGCGCGCGCTTCAAGCCCGAAGCGATAATCGCCGGATCGTTCACGCGCGTCTTCGGCGTCGTCAGCGCGACGGACGCCGCACGCGGCGAGGCGACGATCAGGAACGAGCAGACGGGGCAGACCGTGACGGTCGCCGTCGGCAAGAACTCGACGCTCAAGCGGCTCACGCCGGAGTTCGTCGAGACGCTCGAAGAGAGGATGCAGAGGGCCGGGCGAAGAGAGCAGCGGCGCGCGTCGGGCGGGCAGCAACAGGGAGGCGATAATCGCGGCGAGCGCGCGGGGCGGCGCGCGGAGAACGGCGGTCGCGGCGGCGGGAGAAATCCGCAGCAGATGTTCGAGAGTTTGCCCGCAATCGCGCTCGCGGATTTAAAGAAGGGCGACGCGGTCGTCGTCACCGCAACGACCGGCGCTGACGACGCGCACGTCACGGCCATCTCGCTCGTCACGGGCGAGGGCGAAGTCATGCGCCGCCTTGCAGGCGGGGCGGAAGGCGCACCGCGCGGCATGAGTCCGGGCCTGCCCGGCGACGTTCTCGGCGGCGGCACAGGCACGGACGCGCGTGGCAGAGAGCAGCAGCCCCCGCTTTAAGTCGCGCCGCAGTCGCATTTGATTTCCCCTTTACGAAAGCTTAATTCCCTAGTCCGAAAATCCCCTCCGTTCGTGGAATGAAATTCGAGTCAAGCAGGAAAAATAAACGATGAGAGATTCAAGGAGGGAGACGCGCCGCGCGCTCGCGCTGGCCGTCACGGTTCTTTTCTTTTGTTTCGGCGCGGCGCGCGCGCAGCAGTCGCAGGGCACTCTGCGCGGTCAGGTGTCGGACGAACTGGGCGGCGTCATCATCGGCGCGACCGTGACGGCGACGGACGCCACGGGCGTCGAGAAGACCGCGACGAGCGACGAAGAGGGGCGCTACGCCTTCTCCTCGCTGCCGCCGGGCCGCTACGTGGTGCGCGTCAATCAGGCGGGCTTCTCGGCGTATGAGAATTTAGCCGTCGAAGTCACCGCCGGTCGAACCGAGCCGCTCAACATCGTTCTGACGGTCGCCATCGAGCAGGAGGAAGTGACCGTTACGTCGGAAGCCCCCATAGGGACTGACCCCGAGTCGAACGCGGGCGCGGTCGTGCTGCGCGGCGAGGACTTGGACGCGCTGCCCGACGACCCGGAAGACCTCTCCGAAGCGTTGCAGGCTCTGGCAGGCCCTTCCGCAGGGTCGGACGAGGGCGCGCAGATTTTCGTTGACGGCTTCACGGGCGGACGCCTCCCGCCGAAAGAGTCCATACGCGAGATTCGCATCAACCGCAACCCGTTCTCGGCGGAGTACGACCGTCTCGGCTACGGGCGCGTAGAAGTTTTCACCAAGCCCGGCACGGATCGCTTTCGCGGGCAGGCCTCTTTTAATTTCAACGACGAGTCTCTGAACTCGCGCTCGCCGTTCGCGCCCAATCGCGCGCCGTTCCAGTCGCGTCGCTACGGCGGGAACATCTCAGGCCCGCTCGCCTCGAAGAAGGCTTCGATCTTTCTAGACTTCGAGCGGCGCGAGACGGACGACAACGAGGTCGTGCAGGCCGTCATACTCGACGACGCGCTCACGCCCGTCCCCTTCAGCCAGACCATCCTGACGCCGAACCGCCGCACGACCTTCAGCCCGCGTCTCGACTACCAGCTCAACCCCACGAACACGCTCGTGCTGCGCTACACCTTCGAGAGCGGCACGAACGAGGGCGAAGGCGTCGGCGGCTTCAACCTGCCCGAACGCGCCTTCGACGTGACGAACACGCAGCACACCGTTCAGGCGACCGAAACGGCGGTCATCAGCGGCAAGGTCATCAACGAGACGCGCTTCCAGTACGAGCGCAACCGTCGCCGTCAGGAAGGCGGGACGCAAGCGCCCACGCTTCGCGTCCTCGAAGCCTTCACGGGCGGCGGCGCGCAGGTCGGCCTTTCGTCGAACGCGCAGGATCGCTTCGAGCTTCAGAACTACACTTCGTGGGCGGCGGGCGACCACTCCTTGAAGGCTGGCGCGCGACTTCGCGCCGACCGCGTGCGCGACATCTCGCAACAGAACTTCGCGGGCACGTTCACTTTCTCCGGCGGCCTCGCGCCGCAGCTCGACGCCGCGGGTCAAGTGGTCACGGACGCCTCCGGCAACCCCGTCCTCATCAACGTCACGAGCATCGAGCGTTTCCGCCGCACGCTCTTCTTCCAACAGCAGGGTCTCACGCCCGCCGAGGTTCGCGCGCGCGGAGGCGGCGCGACGCAGTTCTCGATCTCCGGCGGCGACCCGCAGGCCTCCGTGACTTACGTGGACTTCAGCCCATTCATACAGGACGACTGGCGCGTCCGGCCCAACCTCACTCTGTCGGCGGGCCTGCGCTACGAGGCGCAGAACAACATCGGCAGCAACCTAGACTTCGCGCCGCGCCTCGCCTTCGCGTGGTCGCCCGCGGGCGATCCGCGCAAGCAGAAGACAGTCCTGCGCGGCGGCGTCGGCATCTTCTTCGACCGCTTCAGCCAGAACCTCACCTTGCAGGCCGCGCGCTTCAACGGCACGACGACGCAGCAGTTCGTCGTCACGAACGCGACGACCGACGGCCAGAACGCGCTCGACTTTTTCCCCAACGTGCCGACGACCGAGCAGCTCACGGCCTTCCGCATACAGCAGACGATTCGCCGCGTCGAGCCGGACGCGCGCACGCCCTACACGATGCAGACGGCCTTCAGCATCGAGCAGCAACTGCCCTATCGCACCACGCTCTCGGTGAGCTACATCGGCGCGCGCACGCTCCACGTCCTGCGCTCGCGCAACGTGAACGCGCCACTGCTCGACGCCGCGGGGCGGCCTCTGCGTGACGCATCGGGTAGCTTCATTCGACCTACGCCGGGACTCGGAAACGTCTTTCAGTACGAATCGAGCGGGCGGTTCAATCAGCACCAACTCATCTTCAACGTCAACAACCGTTTCAGCCAGAAGCTTACGCTCTTCGCCAACTACGTTCTCAACCGCGCGCGCAGCGACGCGGACGGCGCGTTCAGCTTCCCCGTCAACCAGTACGACCTCACGAACGAGTACGGTCGCGCAGGCTCGGACATACGCCACCGCCTCTTCATCGGCGGCGCGATAAACGTCCTGCCGTGGGGCATACGTCTCAACCCGTTCGTCACGGCGAATTCGGGACGCCCCTTCAACATCACGACGGGGCGCGACCTGAACGGCGACACGCTCTTCAACGACCGACCGGCCTTCGCGACGGACATGACGCGCGCGAGCGTGAGGGTTACGCCCTTCGGCGCGTTCGACCTCGACCCGCAACCGGGACAGCAGATAATCCCGCGCAACTTCGGCCAAAGCCCTTCCTTCTTCTCCGTCAACATGCGCGCGAGTAAGACGTTCGGCTTCGGCGAGCAGGCTAACGCGCGCGGCGGCGCGGGCGGAGGTGGACGTGGTGGCGGAGGTCGTGGTGGCGGTGGCGGCGGACGCGGTGGCGGCGGAGGTCGTGGAGGCCGTGGCGGAGGCGGTGGCGGCGGCGGTCAGGGCGAGACGTTCGGCGGCGGCACGGAGTATCGCTACAATCTGACCGTCTCCGTCAACGTGCAGAACCTTCTCAATCACTCGAACCTCGGCACGCCCGTCGGCAACCTCAGCTCGCCGCTCTTCGGCCAGTCGGTCACGACCGCAGGACGCTTCGGCGCGGGCGGCGGAGGTCAGACCGCGGGCAATCGCCGCGTCGAGCTGCAACTCCGCTTCGCCTTCTGAAGCGGCTTAGTTAGGCGCGCGCATAAGTCCAATCAAGTGCGGGCGCGACCTCGCGTGCCGGGGTCGCGCCGCGTCTATGAGTCTACTTTCTCACAAAAAAACGTTGACAATTCCGTTGCATCGGGATTATCGTCTTCACACTCGATTGAGGATCGTCCGTTTGTGCCTGCCGCCTGCGGCCTTTCACATTAAATAATCCTTCATTCTGAAGAAGAAGTTTTTAGAAGGCTCAAACCTCTCGATGCTCGAAGAATCGTAACGTTTCCGTAATTCCCGACGGTTATTTTAAACGACGGAAGTGTTACCCGGCGGGCCTCAAGCCGGTGTTCATGTCCGAGTCGCTTTTGCTTCTTTGATCCTCGTGCCTGCCGATTGTCCGGTAGTCCGCTGAGGTAGTTTCAGCCGAAAAATTTAAGACCAGAACTTCCAATCACTCTCCGAATCTTTACCGCCGGTTAAGACTCGCCGAGGTGTCGTCGGATGATCCATCTAAAAAGGACGCTTCAGTTCAGGGTCTTTTTGTCGGCCTGCTTGCTCGCGCTGGCGGCCACGCTCGCGGGCTGCCCGAAGGGGCCGAAGGTCGTCACAAAGCGTCTGCCCGGAACCGCCAAAGAGAGCAAGCTCGACCTGCGTGTGCACATCGCGGCGCAGGCGAACGGCGGCAACCCCATCGCGCTCGACATCGTGCTGGTCTCGGACAAGGAACTTATGAAGGAGTTGCAGAAGATGACGGCCATTCAGTGGTTCGAGCGGCGCAACCAGATAATCCTCGACCACCCGAAGCAGAGCGAGATGATCGTCCGTCAATGGGAGTGGGCGCCGGGGCAGGTCGTCGCGCCCGACCGCCTCGTCGTCGCGCCGGAGATCAAGGCCGGGATAATCTTCGCAAACTATTTCAACCCCGGCGACCATCGCGCCATCATTAATCCTCGCGCGAAAGACATTCTCATCAAGCTCGAAGAGGACAAGCTCGAAGTCGTAACGAAAAAGTAGCGAGCGCGCGAGCGTCGCTAAAGCGCCAGCCCGAAACGAAACAGCCGACCGACAACCGACCGAAGACAAAAGCGAGCATGGACGCGCACGAGATACCAGAATCAATCCAGTGGCACGAAGGGCTGCTGCTCACGCCGCAGCACTTCCAGCAGCTATCGCTGCGACAGGAGGCTCTGTTGCAGTACGTCTCGGCGGCGGTCGCGCCGTTCAACTGGGGCGTGCGCTACGTCAAGATTGACCCGGCGAGTCTCGCGGGCGGCACCTTCCGCGTCCTTGAGCTTGAAGCCGTGATGCCCGACGGCCTCGTCGTCTCGTCCGGCCTACGGCGCGGCGAGGATTTACAGATTGATCTTGCGCCTTTCGCCGAACAGATGAAGACGGGCGCGGTCGCCGTCCACCTCGCGGTTGCGGCGCGCGAGACCGATGCGCTCAAGCGTGGCGACCTCGCGCGCTACGAGTCGGT
>DASQLL010000152.1:0-3743 GCA_035630035.1 Pyrinomonadaceae bacterium
CTGGCGTCACCTGCCCGCGCCGCGCCGCGCCGAAATCCTCTTCCGCCTCGGCGAGATTTTAATCCGTCACAAGGACGAGTTCGCGCGCGACATGACGCGCGAGATGGGCAAAGTGCTGAAGGAGACCGGCGGCGACGTGCAGGAGGCGATTGACTGCACGTACTACACGGCGGGCGAGGGCCGGCGTCTGCATGGCTTCACCACGCCCGCCGAGATGCCCGACAAGTTTGCAATGTGCGTGCGCCAGCCCGTCGGCCTGTGCGGACTTATAACGCCTTGGAACTTCCCGATGGCGATACCTTCGTGGAAGCTCATCCCCGCCTTAGTGTGCGGCAACACCGTCGTCATCAAGCCCGCCGAAGACACGCCGCTCTCGACTTACAACTTGGTCAAGGCCTGCGAGGAAGCCGGAATCCCGCCGGGCGTCGTCAACCTCGTATCGGGCCACGGCGAGATAGTCGGCGCGGCGTTGACTGAGCATCCTTCCGTTCGGCTTATCTCATTCACCGGCTCTACCGAGACGGGACGGCTCGTCGCCTCCGCGTGCGCCGAGCGCAACGCGATATGCTCGCTTGAGATGGGCGGCAAGAACGTCATCATCGTGATGGACGACGCCGACATCGAGCTTGCCGTCGAGGGCGCGGTCTGGGGCGCGTTCGGAACATCGGGGCAGCGATGCACCGCCTCATCGCGCGTCGTCGTTCACAAGAAGGTCTATAAAAAGTTTACGCAACAACTCGTCGAGCGCGCGAAGAACTTGCGCGTCGGCGACGGCCTCGACCCGAAGACCGACATGGGGCCGGTCATAAACGCCGACGCGCTGCACAAGATTCTAGGCTACATCGAGATCGGACAGCGCGAAGACCGCGCCAAGCTCGCCTGCGGCGGACGCCGACTCGAAAAAGGCGATCACGCCAACGGCTACTTCATCGAGCCGACCGTCTTCACGGACGCCGCGCCCGACATGCGTATCTCGCAGGAAGAAATCTTCGGCCCCGTCACGACCGTCATCCCGACCTCTTCGCTCGAAGAGGCCGTCGAGATCGGCAACGGCGTGCGCTACGGCCTGTCGGCTTCTATCTACACGCGGGACGTTAACCGCGCCTTCCGCGCGATGAACGAAATGTACACGGGCATCTTCTACGTCAACTCCTCTACCATCGGCGCGGAAGTCCACCTGCCATTCGGCGGCACGAAGGGCACGGGCAACGGCCACCGCGAAGCGGGCACGCAGGTCTTAGACATCTTCACCGAATGGAAGAGCGTCTACGTGGACTACAGCGGCAAGCTCCAGCGCGCGCAGATTGACGAAGTGAATTTCGAGTAGGGCGAAGTTCGGCCCGAAGAGTTTGTAAGTTCCAACCCGACGCCGGCGAGAGAATAAGAAGCATCGTCTTCTTGCGCTCGTCCAAAAACCGAAGATTGGAGACAAGCAACAGTGATCGTCGGACTTCCCAAAGAGATTAAGGACAACGAGTACAGAGTCGGGCTGACGCCCGCGGGCGTGCGCGCGTTGACGGACGCGGGGCACAGGGTCATCGTCGAGCAGAGCGCGGGCGAGGGTTCAGGCTTTGAGGATGATCTCTACGTGCGCGCGGGCGCTGAGATCATTCCTTCGGCTGACGACGTTTGGGCCGAGGCTGAGATGATCGTCAAGGTCAAAGAGCCTATCGAGCCTGAGTACCCGCGCATGAAAGAGGGCCTGCTGCTCTTCACATACCTGCACCTCGCGCCCGACCCGAAGCAGACAGAGGCGCTTCTAAAAAGCAAAGTCACAGGCATCGCCTACGAGACGATCACGGACAGGCGCGGCACGCTCCCGCTTCTGACGCCGATGTCCGAAGTCGCCGGGCGCATGGCCGTGCAGGTCGGCGCGCAGTACCTTGAGAAGATGAACGGCGGGCGCGGCGTGCTTCTGGGCGGCGTGCCCGGCGTGCCCGCGGCGCGCGTCGTCATCCTCGGCGGCGGAGTGGTGGGGACGAACGCTGCGAAGATAGCCGTCGGCATGGGCGCGCAGGTGACAATCGTTGACAAGAACCTCGACCGCCTGCGCGAGCTTGACGACATCTTCCTGTCGAAGATTTCGACGCTCGCCTCTTCGGCCTACGCCATTCACGGCGCGATCTCGGAGGCCGACCTCATCATCGGCGGCGTGCTCGTGCCCGGCGCTGCCGCGCCGAAACTGGTCACGCGCGCGATGCTCAAGGACGTGTCGAAGGGCGCGGTGATCGTTGACGTGGCCGTTGATCAGGGCGGCTGCATCGAGACGACGCGGCCCACTACGCACTCGAAACCGACTTACTACGTCGAAGACGTTCTGCACTACTGCGTCGCAAACATGCCGGGCGCTGTGCCGCGCACCTCGACCTTCGCGCTCACGAACGCGACGCTGCCCTACGCGCTGAAGATCGCAAACCGCGGCTTCCTCGACGCCATAAATAGCGACCCCGGATTCAAAGAGGGCGTCAACACATACGCGGGGCATCTGACTTACGAGGCGGTCGCCGTTGATCAGGGACTCGAATACAAACCGCTCGACGAACTGCTCGGAGGCGCGAGCGCGAAGGGCGCGTGAGCCTCGACCGAATAGAAGAGAGCAGCGACTAAACAAAGACGAGAGCGGCGGCGAAGGTTGAACGCCTTCGCCGCCGCTTTTCTTTGTCGCATGTTTGCAAACGAAAAGGCTGCGCCGTGCGAGTGCGGGCAGCCTTTCATTCTTCCCCCCTTGCTCGAATCCGAAAACTTTCAGCCCGCTTGCACGAGCAGGCGCGCGAGGCAGTCCGTCAGTTCTTCCGAGCGCACAGGCTTCGACAGGTATGCGTCCGCCCGGCTGTCCGGCTCATCCGGTCTGTCCACGCCGCTCAGAAGCACGAGCGGCAGTCGCCCAAGCTTCGGGTGGCGTCGCAGGAAGCGGCAGAGTTCGTAGCCTGAAAGGTGCGGCATGACGGCGTCGGTCACGACCGCGTCAACGGTGGACGAGAGCGCGGTCTTCAATGCTTCGAGTCCGTCCGCGGCGGCGATGACGGTGTAGCCCGCGCGCTGGAGTGTGACTTCAAGATAGCGTCGCAGCGAGCGGTCGTCTTCGGCGAGCAGCACAGTCGCGCGCGTCTTCGCGGTCGCGGCTTGAATGACGGGCGCGACGGGCTGGACGAACTCTTTGTATGACATGCTCATTCTGCTTAAACGCAAAACCTTTCGGCCCTCGCCTTCGGACGAAGCGGGAGGAGGCCGCACGGAACATCTGCAAGCAACGTGCCTTCGGGCAATAGCGATTCAAAGCCGAATGTAAGCACGCGCACGCGCGCCGCACCGACGACTCGGAGGAATCGGACTTCGGCATAAGAACTGAAAAAGGTGGATTTTTAGAGGCCGTTTGTAATGAGAGGCAGACATCGCGGCGAGACAGGCGTCGCGGCGCGTAGAAGGCGTTCGTTCGGCCTCGCTCTTTTTGACCGCGTGGGCCGGTCAGTCTGCTACGGCGAAACACCACGTTGACGTGTTTTCCTCCCACGCTCCCCGGCAAACCGCCGACGACCCTCGCACATCTATTCGTCCCCACGCTGCATCTTCCGGCGCGCGTCGCCTCGTTGGTTGAACTGCCGCGCTCCATCAGTCATACTTTCGTTTTGGCCGGAGAGAGAATTTGCCGACCGTGGCATTCAGGGCTTGGAGCTATAGGTACAGAGCCGCGAGCGGGTCATCGCGTTACAGGAATTAACATGGATGGACAGGATGTGCAGGAT
>DASQLL010000153.1:0-5365 GCA_035630035.1 Pyrinomonadaceae bacterium
CTCGCTCGCGCCCATCAAGTCAATCGCGGGGAGTCTCGCGAGCCTCCTCGCGCGCGAGCCTCTGCCGGGCGACTGGCGCGAGGACGCGCGGCGCGGATTGACGGTCGTCTCGTCGCGCGCGGAAAGTTTGGGACGCTTCACGGAATCCTACGCGCGGCTCGCGCGTCTGCCGCCGCCTCGACTCGCGCCGGTCAACCTCGGACAGCTCGTGCGGCGCGTCGCGGGGCTGGAGATGCGCATGCGCGTTGAGACATTGCCCGGCCCCGAACAGTTTGTGCGCGCCGACGCGGATCAGCTCGAACAGCTTCTCATCAACCTCGTCCGCAACGCCGCGGACGCTTCGCTCGTGACGGGCGGCGCGGTTCGCGTGGGGTGGCGCGGCAGCAGCAACGGGCACGTCGAAGTCTGCGTCGAGGACGAGGGGCTTGGCCTCGCAAGCACCGCGAACCTCTTCGTGCCTTTCTTCACCACGAAGCCGGGCGGGTCTGGGATCGGCCTCGTGCTTTCGCGGCAGATAGCGGAGGCGCACGGCGGCACGCTCACGCTCGAAAACCGGCGAGGCGCGAAGGGCTGCGAGGCGCGTCTGCGCCTGCCTCTGTGATTCCCGCTAATGGGACTGGGCAATCCCGCAAGCGGACAACCGGCGCGCACGACTCGCCGCAAACTCTGTCACAAAGCACAATTTTCTCGGTGATTCGGAAACGCATCAAGTGGCATAGCGTTTCCTTGTGTGATGAGCGAAATGGGAGTTCCATCGTTTTATATCGCTTTTCACTTGAGTGTAAGGCGAGGGGTAATTCACCGCAGAGGCGCAGAGGGAGCAGAGGGGGCGCAGAGGAATGCTCAACACTCTGCGCTTCCTCTGCTCCCTCTGCGCCTCTGCGGTGAGTCATACCTGCACAACACTCAAGTGAAATTGTTCTAAGAGCTGAAATCGAGGTTGAACCCAATGATTGAACTGAGGAACGTCGAGAAGTTTTACGAGACCGGGGCGGGGCGCACATACGTTCTGCGCCGTGTCAACGTTGAGGTGCGCGAGGGCGAGTTCGTCTCGATCATGGGGCCGTCGGGGTCGGGGAAGACCACCCTGCTCTCTATCTTAGGCATGCTCGACAGCGTGTTCGCGGGCGAGTACTTCTTCATGGGCGAGGCCGTCCACAAGATGAATCACAAGGAGCGCGCCGCGCTTCACAAAAAATACATCGGCTTCGTCTTCCAGAGCTACCACCTGATTGACAGTCTGACGGTCAGGGAGAATCTGGAAGTGCCGCTCTCGTATCGCAACATGAAGCGCGTCGAGTCGGAGTCTCTGGTCGCGGACGCGCTCGACCGCTTCCAGATCGTCGGCAAAAAAGACCTCTTCCCGAATCAGCTCTCCGGCGGCCAGCAGCAATTAGTCGGCGTCGCGCGCGCCGTCATCGCAAGCCCTAAGCTCATCCTCGCCGACGAGCCTACGGGCAACCTGCATTCGAGTCAGGGGCGCGAGATAATGGAGCTGTTCAAGCGTCTCAACGACGAGGGCACGACCATCATACAGGTCACGCACTCCGAGCAGAACGCGGCCTACGGCAACCGCGTCATCAAACTTCAGGACGGATGGGTCGAGGGCGAGCAGCAGGGCCAAGCCGCCGTCTGAAGCCGTGCACGACTCCGGCGGGAACGAAGAAGGGCTGAGTGAAGTTAGTTTCACTCAGCCCTTTTCATTTACGCTAGAGCAATTTTCAGTTGAGTGCAGTGAGAGAGGAAGTTCACCGCCGCAGGCGCAGAGGACGCAGAGATAGCGCAGAGGCTTGTGCGTTGCTCAACTCTCTGCGCCCCCTCCGCGTCCTCTGCGCCTGCGGCGGTGAGTCCTATTCACATTACACTCAAGTGAAAAGCGATATAACGTCAGCTCGATATGAGAGAAGGAAAGAATTTCTCCACGAAATCACACGAAGCGACACGAATGGCAGACATGCTTTATTGTTCGTTTCGTGCTCTTTCGTGTCGCTTCGTGGATAACGCTTTTTCTCTACCAACAAATATTTGCTTACCTCGTACTTCTCGTTAATACGCCTCAACGCCTACGCCTGCCGCGCGGCACTCTGCCGTTGGTCTCAGGTTTCGTCCGCCTCTGCTGCCAAACCTTCACGGTCGCGTCGTAGCTCGTTGCGACGAGCAGCATGCCGTCTGACGAGAATTTCACTTCGCTGATTTCGCCTGTGTATCCCTCAAGCATGCCCAACAGATCGCCCGTCGTCGCATCGTGCAGCAGCACTTCGTGTCTCGCGCCCACCTCGGCCAGCGTAGTTCCGTCCGGCGAGAACGCCAGCTCGTAGACTAGGTTGGGCTGCGGCAGCGTCAAACGCTTCGCGCCCGTCGTCGCGTCCCAAAGGATGATGTTCTTGTCACGGCTCGCGCTCGCCAACACGTTGCCGCCGGGCGAGAAGGCCACCGATGTTACCCAGTCGTCGTGGCCCGCGAAGGTTCGCAGAAGCTTCCTCGTCCGAACGTCCCACAGCCTCACCGTCTTGTCGTCCGCCGCGCTCGCGCTCGCGAGCCTCGCGCCGTCGTTCGTGAAGGCGAGCGAGGTGACGGAGTCCGTGTGACCCTCAAGCGTGCTGAGCAATCGCCCGGTCGCGGCGTTCCAGAGCATGATCGTCTTGTCGCGCCCGCCGCTGGCTAACAGATAGCCGCGCGGCGAGAACGCGAGCTCATAAAGGCCCTCGCTGTGCCCCTTCAACGTGCGTATCAGCCTGAGAGTCCGCGCGTCCCAGATTTTCACCACCGGGGCGTTGTCGTCGTCGGCGCACGTGGCGATGAATCTTCCGTCGAACGAGACGGTCACGCCGGTGACGGTTTCATCCGAGGCGGCGAGCGTGCCCAACAGCGTTCCCGTGCGCAAGTTCCACAATCGTGCGACGCCGTCGTCGCCCGCCGTGATCAGCTTCGTGCCATCGGGGAAGAATGCGGCTGAGTAAACCGCGCCCTCGTGGCCGCTCAGTGTGAACTTCAAGCTCCACCCTTGCGAGTTCGGCGTCGTCGCGTCTTGTTTAAGAAGAGATTTCGATGTGGCGGGGGTAGCGTCGGCGTCGCCGCGCGGGGCTTGCGCGTCGGCGTATGCTGCGAGTGAAAGAATTGCGAGAAGGGCTGTGGCGAGACGGGGGGTGTTGTGGCGCATCGTGTGTCCTCTCGCCACGCAAGGTAACACCGCGCGGGGATGCGAGACAAGAGTCTTACGCGGGCGTGCCGCGCGCAGGCGCGCGCGCGACAGGCGAGGCCGCCGCTTCAGACGCGCCCGTGAATCAGGCGGCGCAGACGGTCTGCGAACAGCACGTCAATCTTCTGCGGCTCGATGACCGCGGTCACTTCGCCGAGGCCGAAGGCCGGGTGCAGCATCGTCTGGCCGACGCGATACGTGCGCGCACGGTCGTAAGGTGCGCCTGCCTGCGACGAGGCGCGCGGGCCGGAGGTCTTGACTCCGCTCTTGAACGAGCTGCGCGTCCCGCAGGCCGGGCAGCTTACGCGCGAGACCTGCCCGCGCTTCGTAACCGACGCCACCACGTGGCCGCGCTCGACGCCGCAGATCGCGCACAGCTTCTCGACGCGATCACCCACCGCAAATGTTGGCTTCTCCATCACGCCTCTCTTGGTAAATGGTAAATGGTGAATAGTGAATGATGGTTAGTAACGGGCAACTGGCTTTATCCATTTACCATTTACTGTTTACTATTCACCGTTCATTTGTATCTGTAGGTGATGCGACCTCTCGTCAGGTCGTAGGGCGACAATTCGACGCTGACGCGGTCGCCGGCGAGGATGCGTATGTAGTTCTTCCGCATCTTGCCGGAGATTTGAGCCAGCACGACGTGATCGCTGTTGTCGAGACGTACTTTGAAAAAAGCGTTCGGCAGCTTGTCAATCACAACGCCTTCGGCGGGAACTAAATCCTCTTTAGCCAAACTCGACTCTCCTATTTCTTTAACCCACAAGCCGTGCCGCGCGCACCGACGCGCGGCCCCGAGTAAAATCCCCTTGTGCGTTTATCTCGCGCGGCGCGGTCGGAACGAGCGTCGCCCGACGCTGCCGCGATGCCTGACGGATGCGAAAGGCGCTGCGGCGCGCGCGGCGGGTTTCGCCCCTCCGAAGTCGGGCAGCACGACGCGCTCGACCGCTTGTCCGGTCAGTCGCTCGATTGCGCGCATCGAAAGCTCTTCGACGGGCGTGACGAGCGTTATCGCCCGACCGTGGTTTCCGGCTCGGCCCGTGCGACCGATGCGGTGTACGTAATCTTCGGGCGCGGCGGGCACGTCGTAGTTGATGACGTGCGAGACCGCGTCAACGTCAATGCCGCGCGCCGCGATGTCGGTCGCCACAAGCACGCGCGTCTGTCCGTTCTTGAATCCGCGCAGCGCGGCCTCGCGTTGAGGCTGCGTGCGGTCGGCGTGGATGCGGTTCACCTTGTGCTCGCGCGCTTCGAGTATGTGCGAGAGGCGCTCGGCTCCGCGCCGCGTGCGCGTGAACACAAGCACGCGCTCGAAGGTGTCGCGCTCGCGCTCAAGCAGGTCGAGCAGCAGCGCCGTCTTCGACTCTGTCGCGACAGGGTAAGCGGTCTGCTCGACCGTCACGGGCGGAAGTCCGCGCTGGTTGACTTCGACCAGAACGGGCGAGCGCATGGTCGTGCGCGCGAGGCGCTCGATCTCCGACGACATCGTTGCCGAGAAGAGAAGCGTCTGCCGTTTTACGGGGAGCGCCTTGAGGACGCGCTGGATCGCGGGCCAGAAGCCCATGTCGAGCATTCGGTCGGCCTCGTCGAGCACGAGCGTTTCGAGGCCGGAAAAGTCAATCGCGCCGCGCTCCATGTGGTCGAGCAGGCGGCCCGGCGTGGCGACGATGACGCCGACGCCGCGTCGCAGCGCGTCGGTCTGCCGCCCCATACCCGCGCCGCCGATTATGGTCGCGCAGCGCGCGGCACCCTTCTTCGGGGCGAGCGAGCGGTAGCTGGCTTCGATTTGAGTCGCAAGCTCGCGCGTCGGCGCGAGAACGAGCAGGCGGACGCCGGGGCGTGCGCGCTCAGTCATGCGTTGAATGATTGGGAGCAGGAACGCGGCGGTCTTGCCGGTTCCCGTTTCGGCGCAGCCGATAAGATCGGAGCCTGCGAGGACGACGGGTATTGCCTGCTTTTGAATCGGTGTAGGTTCGTTGTATCCGAGGGACTCGCACACGCTCGCGAGAGCGGGCTGTAATCCCAGTTCAGCAAAATTCATAAAATCCTTCAGCGCTGCTCAACCGTTCGACGGGAGCGCGCCTGTCTTTCCTTAAAAAATGTGTGAGCGCCTCCGGCGTTGTTTGTTAACCGCCGGAGGCGCTTCGCACGCAAAAGTCG
>DASQLL010000154.1:0-9818 GCA_035630035.1 Pyrinomonadaceae bacterium
CCCCAAGGCAATCGCCGCAGCCGACGCCCTCCGCATCCCCGCCGTGATGCGGCAGCGACGCTGCCCCGTAGCTTCTTTAGATTTCGACTTCAACCGAAATATCCAACGCCATCCTGGTATCGCATAACAGGAGAGAGTTTCCTGGCCGATAATCCGCCCGAGAAACCTGGTTACAACGTTAGCGTGCTTGAACCGGACGATGAGAGCAGGTCGGGCACGTCATTCCCGGGTGAGGGAAAGTAACGCTCAACTTGAGAAGTGGCCCCATGCCGGCAAGCCATATGACTGGAGGCGTATGACACAACAACGGATCGGGATACGTCGAGACATACTGGAGCTGATCACATCGGAGGAGGCCTATAAAGTCACCCCGCTGATGACCACAATCTATTGCCGGCTGCTTGTCGCCCCGCCGGAGCGGTGGGAAAGCAGTGAAGCATTGCGGGTGAAAGGGAGCATGCGGGAAGAAGTCTGGACTGCGGCATGGGTCGAGCTGGTCAACTTGCTCAGGGTGGCCGCGTGGGACGCACGCAATGCAATCGAAAGGTTGCAAGAGAAGAAGGTCATTGACAAGTCTTTGCACATGATGAGGAAGGGGCAGGTGAAAAGATTAGACGGAAGAGACGCGGTCGGGCAGGCGAGATTCGTCGAGAGCTTGTTCGGTGTCGCTGCCTAACAGGATTCGCCAAACGACATTTCTTGCCTCAAAGTATTTCTCGCAACACAACCCCATAAGCCCGGCCAGCAGAAAGCAGACCAGAGCGCAGATTAGGAGTTAACACTTCCCGATTGGCAGAATAGTGATAGCTATGTAATGACAGAATATAGAACAATAAAAACCATGTAAACTCTATTACCCACAGGGGTTATACGACACGTATATAAAATGCATTGGAAGAATAGGGATGGCTAAGTACTCCTCCGATTCCTCAAGAATTACAATGGAAATAAAGTATAGAAGTGGGTGGACTGCTTATAACACAGGGAAACAAGTAAATAGAGAAAATGCCTGTAAGCTGATAGTTAACATCAGTTTACAGGCGTCGGAAATTATGATTGTCCCGAAACGCTGCTTATAGTTGCCCCAGATCGCCAACTATGGTTGTCACGAAGGCCCAAGCCTTATCTGTGGACAGGTTTTCAAGACGGGCAGAATCTTCTGCCATTGGTCATCGGTTAGCTTAACTGTCATCGTGCGGAGCAGTTTAGCTTCTTTACGTCAACACAACCTAGGGACGCTAATTATTTTTCTTCCACACGAATACCCCTCAGGGGCTTAGTGGCCCTGAGACATCTTGCCGATGAGCGTGAAGAGGGGGAGGTACATGGCGATGACGATGGAGCCGATGGTGACGCCGAGGAAGCCGATCATGACCGGCTCGATGAGCGTCAGGAGGCTCGCGATGGCCGAGTCAACTTCCTGCTCGTAGAAGTCGGCGATCTTGCCGAGCATGGCGTCGAGCGCGCCCGTCTGCTCGCCGATGCCGATCATCTGCGCGACCATGTTGGGGAATACTTCGCTCGCCTTCAGAGGCTCCGTCACGCTCTCGCCGCGCTCGACGCCGACGCGAATCTTGGTTATGGCCTCTTCGAGAATGACGTTGCCCGCGGTGCGCGCCGTGATGTCGAGCGATTGCAGGATGGGCACGCCCGAAGAGAGCAGCGTCGAGAGCGTGCGCGAGAAACGCGCGACCGCGATCTTGCGGAGGATAGTCCCGACGATGGGAATCTTGAGCATCAGCCCGTCGAGCATCCGGTGGCCCTTCGGCGTCTTGTAGTAGAAGCGTATGCCTACGACCGAGCCGATGATTGCGCCGAGCAGGACGAGGCCGCCGATGCCGACGAGGAAGTCGCTGATGCCGACGACGATGCGCGTGGGGAGGGGAAGCAGCTCGCCGGGGCCGAGCAGCCCCGTGAAGATGCTCTGGAACGAAGGGATGACGAAGACCATTATGACCGCGACCACGGCGATGGCGATGACGACGACCGCCGCCGGGTAGATCATCGCCGAGATAACGTCGCGACGGAGCTTGACGATCTTCTCGATGTAGGTCGAAAGGCGCTGGAGTATGAGGTCGAGTATGCCGCCCGCCTCGCCCGCCTCGATCATGTTTACGAAGAGGTGATCGAAGATTTTGGGGTGGCGCGCGAGCGCGGCTGCGAGCGTCGAGCCTTCCTCTACGTCCTGACGCGTCTGCGTCAAGACCATCGCGAAATTCTTGTTCTCCTGCTGCTGCGCGAGTATCTCAAGACACTGGACGAGCGGCAACCCCGCGTCAATCATCACGGAGAACTGGCGAGTGAAGATGGCGAGGTCTTTGGCCTTGACCTTCTTGCGACCGCCGCCGAGCTTCGGCACAGCGATCTCGCGCCCCTTCTCCTTGACGGAGGTGAGCATCACCTGCTCGCGCCGCAGGAGCTGGCGCAGCACGTCGCGGCTGTCGGCCATGCGCTCGCCGACGATTACCTCGCCGAGCCGGTTGCGACCTTTGAAAACGAAAGTAGGCATGAATGACTCCTGAGTGATGAGTGATAAGTGATGAGTGATAAGAAAGAACCGAAGCTGTTAGCCGTTAGCTTTTAGTCATTAGATTTTTTGTTTTAGCTAAAAGCTTCTTATCACTTATCGCTTATCACTTATCACCTTCCGATTTATCTGCCGCCGGGGCGGACGCCGATGGGGCGGGGTTGTGAGTAGGGCGAGGGGTGCGGGCGGGGAGGTTGAGCGCCGCCGTTTGAGCCGTTGCCGGTGTTTATCCCCGCGCCGTGCTCGATAAGCTCGCGCAGCTCGTCCGCGTTCGACGAGCGCTGCATCGCGACCTCGATTGTGATTAAACGCTTGTGGTAGAGCGTGGCGAGCGCCTGATTCAAGGTCTGCATGCCGTGCTTGCCCTGCCCCGTCTGCATCATCGAGTAAATCTGGTGAACCTTGTCCTCGCGGATGAGGTTTCGTATGGCGGGGTTGGGGACGAGTATCTCCAGAGCCATGACGCGCCCGCGCCCGTCGGCGCGCGGCAGAAGCGTCTGGCAAAGAATGCCTTCGAGAACCATCGAGAGCTGCGCGCGTATCTGCGACTGCTGCGCCGAAGGGAAAACGTCAATGATGCGGTTGATGGTCGTCGCGGCGGAGTTCGTGTGAAGCGTCGCGAAAGTGAGGTGGCCCGTCTCGGCGATGCGGAGCGCGCTCTCGATTGTTTCCAGATCGCGCATTTCGCCGACGAGAACCACGTCAGGGTCTTGGCGCAGAGCCGTGCGGAGCGCGTCGGCAAAGCCGCGCGTGTCCGCGCCGACCTCGCGCTGGTTGACGATGCAAGCCTTGTGCGAGTGTAGAAACTCTATGGGGTCTTCAATCGTGACGATGTGCTCGTGCCGCTCGCGGTTCACTTTATCTATCATCGCGGCGAGCGTCGTTGACTTACCCGAACCCGTCGGGCCTGTGACGAGTATCAGACCGCGCGGGCGGTCGCAGAGCTGCGAGACGACGGCGGGCAGGTTGAGCTGATCGAAGTCTTTAATCTCGTAGGGAATCGCGCGGAAGACCGCGCCGACCGCGCCGCGCTGGTTGAAGAGGTTCGCGCGGAAGCGCGACAGACCGCGGACGCCGAACGAGAAGTCAAGCTCAAGGTTCTCCTCGAAGCGATGCTTCTGCGCGTCCGTCAGCACACTGTAAGCGAGCGACTTGGTGTCGGCGGAGGTGAGAGCGCGCGCGCCTTCGATGGGGCGCAGGTGTCCGTCCACGCGCACCTGCGGCGGCGTGTTCGTCGTCACGTGCAGGTCGGAGCCGCCCATCTCTATAAGCTTCTTCAGCAAGTCCGAGAGCGAGAGTTGCTCCTGCGTCTGTTCTTGTCCGGTCATAGCCCTTCCTGTGTTAGTCGGGCGGAGACGCTCGGCCCCCGCGAAGAGTGTTTTCAGTCTTTAGGCGCTCGCGCTTTCACTTGCGCGAGGCCGCGTTGGTGCTGCCGGAGGAGCGCAGCGAAGCCATAAACTGCTGTGAGCCGAGCGCGACCGGCTCGGCGAACTCGACGGGCGCCGTCGTCGCGAGGCTGTAGACGCGACCGTCAATCTCCGTGAAGTAGAAGGCCCAACTTTTTGCGGGAGCGCCGGGAGCGCCGGTCTGCGCGATGACGACGAAGACTCGCCGCCCGTGCATCTCTTGAACAACGTCGTTCGTAACCCAGCCGCCCTCCGCGACCATCTTGTTAATCACCGTGCGCCGAAGGGCCGTGACGGGCATGCCGCCGACCGACTTCGTCCTGCCGCCTGCGGGCGCGCCCGCGAGCGTCGCGGCTGACACCGAGACGGGCGCGATGATTGCCGTGCCCGCCGCGCGACCGTCGGGCGTGCGGACGCTGAAGACCGCGCCGCCGGAGCGCGAGCCGCGGACGGGCGTCCAGTTGTGCGGCACGTCGAAGCCGAAAGACATCTGCGCGCCATGCACTGCCGAGGAAGCCGCTAAGCCGCCGCCGCCCAGAGACGGAAACGATGCGCTCGTGCGCGTATTCGACTCCGTGCGCGCTTTGCTGCCGGACGACGCGGACTGCGCGGCTTCGAGCCTCTGTCTGCGAAGCTCGGCGACGCGCTCGCGCTTGGCGCGGAGGCGTGCGCGGTGACGACGCCACCACGCGCGCGAGTGGCGGCGATGACGCTTGTTGTGGCTGCCGACCGCGGAACGGCGGCTCCACTTGGCGAATGATTCCGTCACGGGCAATGCGCCCGCGACGAGCGCGAGGATTAAGAGCGAAAGGAAAAGTATGCGCAGCCTGTTCATAGTTATGCCACCGTCTCTCTCACCACCTCTTCGAGCGTGGTGACTCCAGCTCGTATCTTGGCGAGGCCCGATTCGCGCAGCGTGATCATGCCGTCCTCGATGGCGCGCTTGCGCAATTCAAGCGCCGACGCGCCGATAAGGATCAACTCGCGAACTTCGTCCGTAACTTCCATGACTTCGTAGAGGCCGATGCGCCCCTTGTAGCCCGTGTTGTTGCACGTCTTGCAGCCCGAACCCTTGTAGGTCTTCAAGGACTTCGCCTCTTCGAGAGAGAAGCCGACTTCGACGAGACCTTCGGGCGGCATGTGATGCTCGACGCGGCAGTCTTTGCAGATGCGGCGGATGAGTCGCTGCGCCTGTATGAGGTTGACGGAGGTGGCGACGAGGAAAGGCTCGATGCCCATGTTCATCAGGCGGGAGATGGTGGAGGGTGCGTCGTTGGTGTGGAGTGTGGAGAGGACGAGGTGGCCCGTGAGCGCGGCCTTGATGCCTATCTCGGCGGTCTCGAAGTCGCGGATTTCGCCGACGAGGATGATGTTCGGGTCCTGGCGCAGGAAAGAGCGCAGCGCGGCGGCGAAGTTCAGGCCGATCTGCTCTTTGACCTGCACCTGATTGATGCCCGGCAGGTTGAACTCGACCGGGTCTTCCGCCGTCATGATGTTCGTCTCGGTCGTGTTTAAGGATTGCAGCGCGGAGTAGAGCGTGTTCGTCTTGCCGGAGCCGGTCGGGCCTGTCACGAGAACCATGCCGTAGGGCTTCGAGATGTTGCGCTGGAACTTGACTAGACTTTCAGGCTCGAAGCCGAGCTTCGTCATGTCGAGCATCAGCTTCTCTTTATCCAAGAGACGCATCACGACCTTCTCGCCGAAGAGCGTCGGCAAAGTCGAGACGCGAAAATCAAGCTCGCGCGAGCGACCGTGCGCCTTGAGCTTGATCTTGATGCGACCGTCCTGCGGCAGGCGCTTCTCGGCGATGTCGAGCTTCGACATGATCTTGATGCGCGAGATGAGCGCGTCGCGCAGACGCAGCGGCGGGTGCATTATGTCGTACAGAACGCCGTCCACGCGGAAGCGTATTCGCATCTCCTTCTCGTAAGGCTCGACGTGTATGTCGGAGGCCCCGCGCTGGAGCGCGTCCGAGAGCAGCACGTTGACGAGGCGCACGACGGGCGCGTCCTCGCTCATGCGCGTCAGGTTCGAGAGGTCAATCTCCTCGTCCTCGTCAATGACCTCAAGCCCTTCGGCCCCGTCGGCGTCAAAGTCGAGCTGGTCGAGCGTCATCGTCGAGCCGGGCAGCGCGTCGTGGTGACCGTTGCCGTTGCTGTTCTCGTCCGAGTCCTCTTCGAGCGAATGCGCCAGCTCGATCTCGCGCGACTGCGCGTAATACTTCGTGATCGCGTCCTGCACGCTCGCCTCGGAGACGACCACCGGCTCGATGTTCAGGCCCGTCATGAACTTTATGTCGTCCATGGCGAAGACGTTCGTGGGGTCAACCATCGCCAGCGTCAGCGTGGCCCCGACGCGCGAAAGCGGCAGCACGGAGTATTTCTCGGCGACCTCGCGCGGTATGAGACGTATGACCGACTCGTCAATGTCGAAAAGCTCTAGATTGACGGAGGGGACGCCGTACTGCCTTGAGAGGACGGCGGTGATCATGTCGTCGGAAACCATTCCCATCTTGACGAGATTGAAGCCGAGACGCCCGCCGTGCTCGCGTTGGAATTCGAGCGCTTCGCGGAGCTGTTGCGGGGTCAGAAGATTTTCGCGGACGAGGATTTCGCCGAGTTTGGCTGACATCTTTGGAGCGTTCCGTGGTTTAGAACTTCGGAAAAGGCGGGGCTGACGGCCCTTAGGGCCGAGAAGAATTTCGCCAACAGCCGCACGGTTGGCTAAGGCAAACGGAGAGCAACACCGTTTGCCTAATGCATGTTACTGTTTAAACCCGCAACTGTCAAGATGCTTGTGAGGCGGGTCAATTTGAAAAAAAAGGCCGCGCTCAAGCGTCCCTTGAGCGCGGCCTTTCGCAGTCCTGATAAACTCGGCTTACGGGCGGCGTCGCCCGCCGGTGCGCGCGGGCTGCGATTTTTCAGGCTTGATGTTCTCAGCCGTCTTCAGGTAATCGAGCGCATCCTTCGTCGAAGCCTTGAGCGGGTCGGTGTCAGGGGCTTTATCAACGTAGTGCTGGAGGTGGTTCGCCGCCTGCTGATATTTCGTCTTGTCGCCGGTCGAATAGAGCGCGAGGCCCATGATGCGGTTGGCATCGGGGTTGTCCGGGTCTTCGGTCAGCACCTTCTGAGATTCAGCCATGGCGAGGTCTGCCGCGCCCGCGTCGAAGAGCATCTGCAACGTCTCGCCTTTGAGCTTCGCCTTTTTCGCGGGGTCAATCTCGGCCTCGATCATGGCCTGATTGGCCGTCAGCGCCGCCTGCGCCTGAGACTGGTCAACTTTGGTCGCCACTAAGCGCATCGCGAGGGCGCGGGTGTTGATGGCCGCTATCTTGTTCTGGGCGAATGAGGACTGATTCGCGTTCTCGCCGGTGGGCGCCGCCTTGCTGATGATCTCGACGGCCTTCGACGCTGCCTGTGCGGCATCCGTCCAATCCTTCTTAGCCACATCCAAGCCCTGTAGCTTGACGTCGTTGTCCGTTGACTTGATCGCCGCGTTGAAGCGGTCAACGCCGCGACGCCGCAACGCCTCCGAAAGGTTGATCAGCAGTGCCGCCTCATCCGGGCGTGCCGCCAGACCTTCCCTGAACTGCGTGACGGCTTCGTCAAAACGCGGGGGCGTGGCGGCAAGGGCGTCGTTGCCGGCCTTGAAAGTTCGGCTGACGATCTCGTTGCTCTCGGTGATCTTTTTGTTGCCCTCCTCGATCTCCCGACTCTTACGCTCCAACTCCTCGCGCGCAGCCTTAGCTTCTTTGCTCTCGACGGGCGCCGTGGTGGCTCCGCCCTTGTTGCCGCCGCCCGCCAAAGCCGCGCCCATTGCCTTCAACTGTTCGAGCGTCGGGCGCGAGCCGTCGCCGGGGTCGAGCGTGAAGTCGTTAACAGGGCGTTGTGAGAAGCGTATGTCAGTCAGGAAATTGGGTCGCGCGCCGGGCGCGCTGACGATTATCGTGTAAGTCCCGACGAAGGGGATGCCGGCGTGCATGTATTCGCCTTTCTTGCCGGTCTTGATGTGCGTCTCCCACTTGATGTCCGTGCGGTAGATGTCTATCTGAGCGCCCGCGACTGGAGCTTCCGAGCCGTCGGCCTGCTTCAGCGTTACCCTGCCGCTGATCTGCGTCATCTGCGCCGTGGCGATGACGCTCGACGCTGCCAGCACGAGCGCGGTTGCGACGATGAGAAAGAAAGGCTTGAAACGCATGGTCAGTGGTCTCCTAAGTTTGATTATTGCCGGCTCTTCCATGGGGTTTGGAGGCCGCGCTTAAGATGCGAGCGCGCCTCTGCCAGTTGTCGGTTTCGGGCCATTATTTTAGCAGCAAAACCGTTGCGTTTGCGAATCTCTAAGCATAAGGAATGGGGTCTCTAAGTCCCGCCTCTCCGAAGGCGCGCAGGCGCAGCGCGCACGAATCGCAACGCCCGCACGCGAACATCTCCGCTTGATAGCAAGACCAAGTCAGACGCAGCGGCGCGTCGAGCGAGACGCCGCGACGAATTATCTCCGCCTTCCGCATGCTTATGACGGGCGTCCTTATCTCGACTCTGGTCGAAGGGCGCGTGCCGACATCAATGGCGCGCTGGAAGGCTTCGTAAAATTCGGGACGACAGTCGGGGTAGCCGGAAGAGTCTTCCGCCACCGCGCCGATGTAGACGCGCCGCGCGCCGATGACTTCGGCCCAGCTCGTCGCCGTGGCGAGAAGGTGCGCGTTGCGGAACGGCACGTAGCTCATCGGAATCTCGCGCGAGGCTAGATCGGCCTCGGAGACGGGGATTGACGTGTCCGTCAGAGACGATCCGCCGATGCGCGCAAGGTGCTCAATCGAGACGGCGAGCCTTCGCGCGACGCCGTAGAAGTCGGCCAACTCCTCGAACGCGCGCCGCTCACGCGCCTCCGTGAGCTGGCCGTAGGAGACGTGCAGGAAGGCAAGCTCGCTACACTCCTCGCGCGCGATGGCCGCCGTGACGCACGAGTCCATCCCGCCTGAGACGAGACAAATCGCGAGTGATGAGTGATGAGTGATAAGTGACGAGTCGTCGCCCTCACCACGCGCGCCCTCGCCGGTCTCGTTTTCACCAGCGCCGCTTTCGTCGTCACGGGCGAACTCTTTGTCGTTCGGCGAACCACCCATAGATGCAAACGATGAAGTCAGAACGATGAACGATGAACTGAAGGCTTCTGCTTTTCAGTTCATCGTTCATCGTTCTGACTTCATACTTTCCTTTCAGACTCCGCGCGCCTCCGCGCCCCAGATTTGTTTGTGCATCTGCAACTGCATGCGAACGTTCAGCCCGCTCGACGAGACGAGGTCGGCCATCTCCTTCAAGTCGGTCGCGCCCCAGACGGGCGAGATGAGCACGGCGAGCGCGCGACGTTCGAGGTCGTATTTTTTGATGACTCCGAGCGCGTACTCCCAGTCTTCGCGATTCGCCACGACGAACTTCACTTCGTCGCGGTCTGCGCGCAGACGCTCAAGGTTCGGCCAGTGGTTGCGTTCCGATTCGCCCGACGCCGGGCATTTCACGTCGAGAATAATCTTCGCGCGCTCGTCAACGCCCTCGGTCGAGACGTACCCGCCCGTCTCAATCAAAACCTCGAAGCCCTCGTCGCACAGTCGCCGGATAAGCTCGAACGCGCCTTTCTGCGCGAGCGGCTCGCCCCCCGTCACTTCGACCAGTTGGCAACCGAAAGCGCGTACCTCGTGCATCACATCCTCGATGGATACATGCTCGCCGCCCGTGAAGGTGTATTCGCTGTCGCACCAGACGCAGCGCATCGGGCAGCCGGTCAGGCGCACGAACGCGCACGGTCGCCCGGCGTGCGTTGACTCGCCCTGAATCGAGCGGAAAATTTCGGTGACGCGGAGCATGTTTGAAACGATGAAGTCGGAACGC
>DASQLL010000155.1:0-10842 GCA_035630035.1 Pyrinomonadaceae bacterium
CGGGTAGAGGTCAACGCCGAGCTTACCCGATTTTAAAGCGACCAAGCCCTGCTGAATCGGCTGGATGGCGCCGGTAAAATCCGGGTAGACCTCCGCGCCCGCGAAATCTCGCCTGAGCCGCGCGCCGACCGCGTCGAAGTCCGTTTCAGGCGTTATCGCCAGATGCCGCGCGTAGTCGTTCCAAGTCCGCGCCCAGTCCGCTTCCCAGCGCTCTAACAGCTTCTCGAACACGGGCGTGAAGCGCATAGCTTTGGGCACGCTCGCGTCCGCCTTGTAGAGGCGCACGTAGTCTGCGAAGAAAGGTATCGCGCCCGCCGCGTAATATTTCCCGAAACTGGCCGCGCCGTTTCGCTCCCTGAGCCGCGCGGAGATGTACGAGCCGAGCTTGATGAGATTTTGATTGCCGACGGGGTGGCGCGCGTCTCGCACAGCTTGCGCGGCCTTCTGGAAGTCGGCGCTTGCGGCCTCGCGGCTCACATTCGCGTTGAAGAAGGCGAACGCTTCGGCCAGCTCTTTCGCGTCGGAGGCGAGCGGGCGTTGATGCTGCTCGAAGTAGCTGTTGCCGTAGTTGTACGCGCTGTCGAGCGCGCGCGCGATGGGCGCGTCCGTGCGCTCGCGCGTGTAGAAGTTCACGTTCCACGGCTCGCCCGTGACCGTCTCGTAGAGGCGTTGGACGTAGCGGAAGGTGGGCGCGAATTGGAGGTTGCAGGCCGAGGCGATGGCGAGGTTCTTATCGGGGAAGTAGAAGACCTGCGTGTCAGTCCCGCTCTGGCTGCCTTCGTTATGTATGGCGAAATTGCCGTTGACGGGCCTGACGAGCCAGCCGAGCGTGTAGTACTCGTCGCCGTCGCCGAGGCCCACCCAGCGCCCCGACTTCGTCGCGACGGGCGCGAGCATTTCGTCGGCCCACTTCTTCGAGACGATCTTGCCGGAGAGGATCGCGCGCGCCCAACGCAGAAGGTCGGGCACCGTCCCGGCAGCTCCGCCGCCGCCCCTTCGCGAGCTTACGTCAATGAAGGGCGCGTTCTTGACTGTGCCGTCCGCGAGGTCGTAGCCGCGCACGCGGTTCGGGACGATGGAGCGCACGTCGTCAACGTGTGTGTCCTTCATCCCGGCGGGCAGCCAGATGTTCTCGCGCATGTATGCGTCGAACGACTTGCCTGAGATGCTCTCGATGGCCGCGCCGAGAAGGTTGTAGCCGCTCGTCTGGTAGTCGAACCTCATCCCCGGCTCGTACTGAATCGGGTACTTCGCGATTCGCGCCACCAACTCTTTCGTCGTCACGTTCTCAGTCCCGACGCCTGAGCCGGTCTGCCCGCCGCCCATGTGCACGAGGAGTTGACGGACGGTGACGGGCCACTTCTGCTTCGGGTAGTCGGGGACGTAAGTTTGAATCTCGGCGTCGAGGTCGAGCTTGCCGCGCTCGGCGAGCTGGACGATGGCCGCGCCCGTCATTGACTTCGTTATCGAGGCGAGGCGGTATACGGAGTCTGCGTGCGCGGGCGTCTTGTTCTCAAGGTCTGCGTAGCCGAAGCCCTTGACCCAAGTGTAGTCGTCCTTGAAAAATCCGATGGTCATCCCCGGAATGCGGTCGCGCTCCATACGAACGCGCACGAACTCCTCGAACTCGCGAATCTTGTCGGCGTACTTGTCCGCGGCCTGCGGCGCGGGAGTCTGCGCGCGGACGAATGCGCGCGGGAAGAGTGAGCCGCACAGCAGGAGGGCTGCGACGGCGAGGCTCAAAGTTTTTCTCAAGCCGACCATTTTCAAGAGACAGCTCCCACGAAGTTAAATGCCGCGATGTTCGTGCACCGGCGTTAGTTAAATTTTTGTCTCAAGTGCCCTTTGACCGCAGCCAGTCGCGCGCCGTGACGGGTCAGTACCGGGAGCGTTAGCGACCGGGTAGGCCTTAGCCAACATCCGACTTGAGCAGTTGGGCGCGACCACACCCCGTCGCTAACGCTCCGGGTACTGACCTACGGCCTCGCCGCCGCTCGCAGTTTAAGGACACAAGAGAAGAACCATTGTTTCGTCGCCGCTACTCCACGACATTGACCGCCTGCCCCGATTGCAGATTGCCGGGGTCGAGGACGACAGGCTCGCCGACGTTGACGCCCGAAAGCACCTCCGTCCAAGTGTCCGCGCGGCGTCCCGTCGTGACTGGCTTCTCCTTCGCCTTGCCGCCTTCGACCGTGATGACTTTTTCGATGCCCGCGAAGGTGACGACCGCGCTTGAGGGAACGGTGACGGCCATCTGTCCGCTGTCGGTGACTATCTCGGCGTGCGCGAAGCCGCCGGGGCGAAGGCCGCCGGGGTTTGCGATCTCGGCCTCGACGATTAGCACGCGGTTCTGCTGGTTGATGGTCGGGCTGAGGCGGACGATGTAGCCCGCGTAGAGTCCGCGGTCGCCCTCGATTGTGACGCGAACGGGCTGGCCCTGCCGAACGCTCGCCGCGTCGCGCTCGGACACCTCGCCGCGGAAGCGCAGAGGGTTCACGCGCACGATTGTCACGACGGGAGCGCCCGCGCTCAGAAACTCGCCGACGCTCGCGTGCTTCTCCTGCACGATGCCGTCGAAGGACGCGAGGACGACGGTGTCCGCGAGCGCCTGCCGCGCGAGCGCAAGCTCCGTGCGGCGCTGCGCGAGAAGTCCCTGACGGTTGCGAATCTCTTCTACGGCGTCTTGGTATCTACTCTGCGCGACCTTGAAGGCCGCGTCCGCTGACTCGAACTCTGCGCGCGCGACGACGCCCTGCTCGACGAGCGTGAGGACGCGCTTGCGATTCTGGCTCGCCTCGTCAAGCACGGCGCGAGCCTGTCTTACCGTGCCTGTATTTTCGGGGTTGACGCGGTCGTCGCCGCCTTCGAGCGCAAGGCCCAAGCGCGCGCGCACCTGCTTGAGCGCGTCCTCGGCCTGCTGGATGCGTAGTTTGTAATCTGTCTGCTCGACCTGAGCGACCACCTGACCGCGGCGGACGACGCTCCCCAAGTCAACCGTGACCGTGCTTATACGTCCCGGAACTTTGATGCTCATCGTCGCCTCGTCCTGCGCGGCGAGCGTTCCCGTCACGGAGACGCTCGCGCCGACGGGAATCTCCGAGACGAGCGCAACCTTCACCTGACGCGCCTCGCCCCCTCCGCCACCTGCGCCGCCCGGCGGCCTCTGCTGCCCGCCCGCGGGATAATCGCTCTTGCAAGCGCCGACAAAGAGCGCGAGCGCCGCGAGGCACACGGCTAAGAATGCGCGTGCGCGCGATAAGAAATTCAAATTTTTGACTCGAAACAAAGGGGACATTTCGGAAAATTTCCTGCTTCTGTTGAAGGCAGCAATTTTACCACGCCGGGGGCGAGATGCTGAGCGGCAAGATTTGCCGACAGCCGCCGAAAGGTGAAAGTTTTGTAAAAACCTATAGCCGTTTGCAATTGCGTGAACTTGGGAGCGCGGGCATCCGCGGCCCGCCAACGCGCCGACAGGCGCGTCCATCTTCGCGCCTGCGGCGCTCAAGGCGGGCAAGGATGCCCGCGCTCCCAGCGATAAGCGGTCGCACTCATTCGCAAATCGCTATAATGTGTGACTCCTCTTTCAGCTTGCGGAGCAAGCGTCAGAGTAAAGCCCGGCGTGAAGCCGTAGGCGTAACGCCGGGTTTGTGTGTTCCATAATTTTCAAGCCCGCGAAAGCGGGCGGCAGTGCGACTCTCAACGAAATGTCTGCCGCTCACTTCGTGAGCTTGATCTTTTGGTTACGTGGCTAACCCGGCGTTCGCCTTCGGCTTCACGCCGGGCTTTACTCTGTACGCCTGCTTCGCAGGCTCGCAAGCTACTTCAACAAATACTCGCGGACGAACATCACCGTGGCGTAGAACTGGAAGTCCTGATTCTTCTTCTTGGCGAAGCCGTGCCCCTCGTCTTTCGCCATCAAGTACCAGACGGGCGTGTTGCCCTTGCGGACGGTCTTGACCATCTGCTCGGCCTCGTTCAAGGGCACGCGCGGGTCGTTGCCGCCCTGCACGACGAAGATGGGCTTCGTGATTTTCGCGGCGTTGTTGAGCGGCGCTGTGGCGAGCATGAACTCGCGCATCTTCGGGTCGCGCTCGTCGCCGTACTCTGCGCGGCGCAGATCGCGCCGGTAGCTTTCGGTGCGCTCAAGGAACGAGACGAGGTTCGAGATGCCTACGACGGGGAGCGACGCGCGTATGCGGTCGCTGTAGAGCGTCGCGATGGCGAAGGCCATGTGGCCGCCGTAACTGCCGCCCGTGACCATGACGCGGGTCGCGTCCAGACGCGGCTGCGTCTTTATCCAGTCGAGCAGCGCGCCGATGTCCTTGTACGTGTCCTCGCGCTTGAAGCCGTTGTCGAGCGAGAGGAAGGTCTTGCCGTAGCCCGTCGAGCCGCGCACGTTCGGGTAGATTATCGCGACGCCCTGCTCGTTGAGGAAGTAGTTGTTTCTTCCGAGGAAGCCCGGGCGCGACTGCCCTTCGGGGCCGCCGTGGATGTTGATGATGACGGGGCGCGCGCCCGTGAACTTGCCCGCGGGCGGCATGTAGAGGAAGCCCGAAATCGCTTTGCCGTCGAAGCTCTGCCAGCGCACAAGCTCAGGCTCCGGCAGGCCCGCCGTGCTTAATCCGCCCGTCTCGCTCTCAGTCCAGCGCTCGATCTTGCCGGTCTGCGCGTCGAGCGAATAAACGTCCGAAGCGGCGCGCGCCGTCGAGATTGTGAAGCCGAGGTCGCGCCCGTTCTTGTGCCATTCGATGCCGCCGATGACGCCGACGGGCAACTTCGGAGCTGGTTTCTCTTTGCGCGCGCGCGCGTCCATCAGGTGAAGAAGGCCCACGCCGTCCTCGTTCGTGACGAAGGCGATTGTTCTGCCATCCTCGGTCAGCTCGAACGTGTCAACGTCCCACTTGATGTGGTCGGTCAGGTACGTGTGCGTCTTCGTCGCGAGGTCAATGTATGCGAGGCGTTGGAACTCGGAGTCCTTGTCGGTCGTGACGTAGATTCCCTTCCCGTCCTTCGCGAAGGTCGCGTCGCCGTAGGCCACTTTTTCCGCGCCGCCTTTGGGCGTCACGAGCTGCTTCGCGCCGCTCGCGGCGTCAACGAGCCATAGGTAGCTCTCGTTGGCGGAGAGAAACTCTGTGACGAGAATCTGCCTGTCGTCGGGCGACCAGTCGGACGCGCCCCAGCCGCCGCTCTCGACTTGCACGAGGAGGCGGTCGCTCTTCGGGTCGGCGGGGTTGACTATGAAGAAGTCGCTGTCCTTGCCGTTGCGCCGCGTGGAGTTGTAGACGACGCGGTCGCCCGCGTTCGACCAACGCGCGCCCGTGTTGCGCGACTTGCCGTCGGTCAGAAGCGTCACATCCCCGGTCGCCATGTCGTAGCGGTAGAGCTGGAAGAACTCGTTGCCGCCGATGTCCTTGTTGAAGATGAAGCTCGCGCCCGTCTTCGGGTTGAACTGCGCGCCGCCCACGCGTTCGGGGAAGAACGTGAGCTGCGTGCGAGCGCCGAGAGGCTGACGAACGATGTGCGCCTGATTCGTCTCGCCGAAGCGCGTGTTGATAATCATCTCGCGCCGGACGGGGTGCCAGTCGGAGAGAGTTGCCGTGCGGAACTCAGTGTAGCGGCGCACCTCTTCGGCGACCGAGGCAGGTATCGCGGGCACGCCCTCAACGACGAGATTATCGCCGGGCGCGACGACCCCGCCGCCGTTTTGCGCCGTCGCGTAAGGCGCGAGCAAAAGGACGGCGACGAAAATCCGCAACGCTTTCTTCATCGTGCAGACTCCTTTTCAGAAAAGAATGTATGGAGGAATTCGGCAGCGAGAATATATCAGAAAAGCAGTGACAGGTGACAGGTGACAGGTGACAGGTGACAGGAAAGAACTTGTCTTTATCCTGTCACCCGTCACCTGTCACCTGTCACTGCTTTTATCAGTTCCCGAAGCTGCGGCGGAACAGGTACGACATCTTGACGAAGAAGAGGCGACCGTTGCGTCGGAAGCCGGGTTCGAGCTGGCCCGTGAACGGGTTCAGGCCGTTGCGGTTCAGGTCGTCGTTGTAGCCGACGTAGAAGGTCGTGCCCGGATTCGGCGTCCAGCCCAGAAGCATCTGCGCGCGCACGTTCGCTCCGAGCGTCGTGTAGTCGGCGCGCGCGCGAGCGAACCAGAAGCGCGTGAACTGGTACGTGCCGCGCAGAGAGTAGATGTTGTCGTCGAAGGCGACGAGGCCCGTGTCGTTGCGCGTCAGGCGAACCTTGTTGTAGTTGAGCGAGAGCCGCAACGCGTCGGTCGGCTGGTAGGAGCCGCCGGCCTCAAGCGTCCACTGTCTGCCGGAGCCGGGGTCGAGCGGAGCGCCCTGCCCGAACTCAAGCGCGGCTGGACTTACGCGCGGGAAGTTCGGATTGCCCGTGCCGAAGTCGAAGTCGAGCTGCCCCCATTTGTAGAGGCTGAACATGAAGAGCGAGTATTTCTTCGACGGCGTCGTGCCCGCGAAGACGTAAATGTCTTTGCTGAAGGCCGAGCGTTCGTTGTCGCCGCCGAAGAAGGTGCAGCGCGAAAGCTCAGCGCGCACGGCGGGGTCGAGCGCCGGGTCGTTTTGGAAGTTGAGGCACGGCGGGACGGTCAGCCCCGCAAGCGCCTCGTTCCGCGAGTTCAGAAGCGCGAAGCCCTCGCGCGAGGGGCCGAACTCCGACTCGAAAACGCGCTCGTAACCTTCTTCAAAGCCGATGCCGAAGTAGCTCTGTTTCTGGAGTTGAAACTGAATCTGCGACTCGTTCAGGAAGAACTGGCTGCGTAGATTCCAGTCGAAGTTGCCCGTCGTGAAGTTAAAGACGCGCCAGTTGACAATCTTCGCCTTGGGCTTGTCGTCCGACTTGTAACGGACGAAGAGGCTCGGACTGTTCGTGTTGAAGCGGCGGTTGAAGCCCACGTCTGCGCGGAAGAATCGCGAGCGGCCCACGCCCGCCAGCTCGTAGCCCCAGTTGCGCCCGTTCATGTTCAGGTTGAAGGCGTAGACCATCCCCTTCTCCTTGCGGTCGGCGCGCACGGCCTCGTCCGCGTAGAAGAACGGTTGGTGCGAGACGCTCCCCAGAACCTGCGCCGTGAACACCGTGGTCTTGTTGAGACGGTAGCGCGTGTCGAAACCGGCGATGCTGTTGTAGCGGTCAACGAAGTTGCGGGTCGTGCCGAGGAAGCCTATGTGCCCCTCCTTGCCGATGTCGCGCTTGAAGCGCAGCACGCCCACGGTCGCGTTCTTCTCGAACACCCTGAGAAGGTCGTCGCGCTGCGCCTGAAGCGAGGAGCGCAGGTCAGGGTCGGTCACGCCGGACAAATCCTCCGTATCGCGCAGGAACTTGCGGTCTCCGTCGTCGAGGTTGCCGGGCGCGTCGTCGGAAGCGAACATCAGGCCGAAGGTGTTGCGCCCCTGCTTGCCCGTCAGCTTGACGGCGTAGTCCGGGTCAACAATCGTGCGCGTGTGGACGGCGCTGATGATCGTCTCGAAAATCTCTTTGCCTTCGAGAAAGAACGGGCGCTTCTCCTCGAAGAATATCGGGAAGCGCTGGTTCGCCGTGACGACCGTGGCGTCGGCCTCGACCTGCGCGAAGTCTGGGTTGTAGGTGAAGTCGAGCGTTATCTGCGGCGTGACGGTGAACTTCGCCGAGACGCCGGGGTCGAACTCGAAGGAGTTGTTTTGGAAGCGGTCGGGGTTGGCGGGGTCGAAACGCTCACGGCCCGGAATGCCTGTCGGCGTCGTGTTGCGAACGCGCCTGCCCTCCTGCGAGACGGTGAGGCTCGGAATGATCTCCAGCGTGCGCTCGGTCGAGATGCCTTCGAGGCCCGTGATGTGCCCCCTCTGTCCGAGCAGGCTTGAGTTGTCGCGCGAGATGGGCATCCAAGAGCTTTGCTCGTTGTTGAAGCGCTTGATCGTGCGTAGGAAGTGGACGCCCCAGAGCTTGCCTTTGCCCGCCTCGTACCTGAGAGACTTGAACGGAATCGCGACCTCGACGATGAAGCCGTCGTTCGTGACCGCGCCTTTAGACTCCATCACGATGTCAACGCTGAAGTCCTCGCTCACGCCTTCGGTGAAGATCGCGTCGGCCTGAATGCCGAGCGGGTTGAAGATCAACTCGTAGGAGCGCCGCCCGTCGTTGAACGTGTCTAGCCAGACGCCGACCCAGTCGTCGTCGAAGATAGCGTCGCGCTTACCGACCGTGGCGCGCACCTTGCCCGGCTCGTCGTGCGCGCGGAAGGCGACGTAGATGAACTTCGAGTCGTAGCCGAGGTAAGCCTCGGTCGGCTGCGAGGGGGCGATCAGGTCGCCCGGACGCCACTGTATGAAGTCCTTGAAGACGGCGGCAGTCTTCCAAACGTCCTCGTCGAGCTTGCCGTCAATGACGGGCGACTTGTCGAAGCGCTTGAGCTGCACCGGGTTTGCCTTCTCCGGCGTGAGCAGCGCGGCGAATCTCGCGGCGGACGTGCCGGGCGCGGCTGCGGCGGGCTTCGCGGCTGCGGTCGCCGATGCGGGATTCGCAGCCGCGCCGTCGGTCGAAGTTCCGGCGGGCGTCGTCGTCGTGGTAGCGGGCGGCGTCGGAGTCGGCGTCGGGCTGTTTGAAGTTGAAGCAGACGTGTTGCCGCTTGCCTGTTGCGACGCGAAGAGAATTTCGAGACGGTTGAAGCTCGCGCGCACGCGCGGGGCGAAGCCTTCGGCGGTCGTGAAGCTGATGAGCGCGTCGTCGCCGCGCTGCTCGGCCTCGACGCGCGCGAAGCCGCGCCCAGCGAGGCCCGCGGTCGGGAGCGTCGTCGCGTCCGCCTCCGGGATGAGCAGAATGAACTTGCCGCCCTCGCCGTAAGTTTGATAACCCTCGATGGGCGCGTCCGAAGTGACGCGGACGCGCGAGCCTTCCGCCGCTTCGCCGACGCTCAAGGCCATGCGTTTCAGGAAACGGCGCGCGGGCGCGGCGGTTCGCGCGCGCGTGTGCGGAGCGTTCGAGGCGAGCTGCTGGGCACTTACGACCGCGACGCGCGGAAGGGTCGTCGTGCTGAAAGCGAGCGTGAAGAGGACGGCAGCGTTCAGGACTTTTTTCGTCATGGCTGTTGGCGGTATGGATTTCCCTTCCGGGAGTTTCCATCTATCTGGATTTTGTCTGTTTGCTTGGACGAAACGCGCTCGCGATGGCGCGACGAGGCACAAGCTGCCACTTTCTCGCAGTGCCCTCTTAGACGTAGGCATGGGGCCGAAGGTTTCATCGGATTCGGCCCCGCGCACAAATTTTTTACAGACGGTTTACAAAGGACAGAAGGCAGAAGGCAGAAGGCAGAAAGCAGTAGGCAGACAAAGCACTCTTGTCTTGACTGCCTACTGCCTACTGCCTACTGCCTTCTGCTTTCTGCCTTCTGCTTTTTCATCCCTTTTTATCTAACGGCGTCGGATGACTATGTTGCCGTCGCCCGTGCGTAATGTGAAGACCTGTCCGCCGCCGCCTATGCGCCAGCGTCGAACGCGAGTGTCGTTCGGGCTTTCGGCGACGGCCACGCCGTCATTGTAGACCGACTCGGAGTTCGTCTCTATCGTCGCGTTCGCGCCTTCGGGAAGCGAAAGTGAAATCGTGCCGTCGCCCGTGCGCGCTGACAAACTTCGGAAGTTGCCGTCGAGCGTGATGCGACCGTCGCCCGTGCGCGCCTCTGCGTCGCCGTCGAAGTTGACGAGGCGGACGCTTCCGTCGCCGGTCTCCGCGCGCAGCCGCCCGCGCGCGCCCGACACGTCTATCGAGCCGTCGCCCGTGTGCAGCTCAAGCTCGCCGCTCACGCCTTCGACGCGCAGACGCCCGTCGCCCGTCGAGACGAAGAGCGTCGAGTTGCGCGGGACGTACACGTCCAGCTCGGTCGAGGCGTTGGAAGAGAATGAGACGACGCGACCGTTGCGCGTTTCGTACTCGTGCGCGAACGACTTGTCGAACTCGGCGCGGATGCTGACTTCGGAGCCTCCCCCGCCCGTCGCCTGCAACTTGATGCCCTTCATCTCGCGCTCGTTCGACGCGCGCTTGATGGCCGTGTATTGCACCTCCGGCTTGTCCCACGCGTGGACGTAGATCGCTCCGTCGAAGCTCTCGACGCGGATGCGCGGCTGGCCCGTGACGGCGAGCGTGTTCGTCACGCGCTCGATCTGACGCTGCGAATCGTCGTGGACGACGCCCCTGCTTTTGAACTCGTCCTTGATTATGTCTTTGGTGGCGTCCTTCGCATCCTTCGCGGCCTCTTTCACCGCGCGCGCGGTCTCGCGCTCGATCTCGCGCTGCGCTTCCTTTATCTCGCGCTCGGCCTCGCGCAGAGCTTCCTGCCGCTCCCGGTCGCCCTCGGCCAACGCTTCGCGCCGCTCGCGCTCTGACTCTCGCACCGTCTCTCTGGCCTCGGCGCGCGCTTCCCTCGCGGCTTGGCGGGCTTCCCTCGCGGCCTCGCGCGCCTCGTCCTCCACATCGTCGCGGTCGTCGTCGAAGTCAACGCGGCTGCGCGTTTCGGAGAGGAGGTTCGTCGCGGGACTCAAAGGGCGGTTGTCGTTCGCGCGGCGGATCGTGATCGGGCCGTTGACGTTGCTCAGGCGGACGCGCGAGCCGCCCTGTCCGAGCCGGCCTTCGAGGTCGCGCCCGACGTACTCGCCCTCGCGCACGGGCAGGTTGAAGTCGTTGCTTATCGAGCCGTGGACTGTGTTGGCGCGCACGGTCGCGTTCGAGTCGGAAGGTATCGTGACGACGAGCGGGCCGTTGACGGAGCTGAGCGAGACCGTGCCCGACTCGTTAAGCCGGTCGAGCGTCGCTTCGAGCTTGCCGTTGACGACGGAGAGGTTCACGGCCCCC
>DASQLL010000156.1:0-8294 GCA_035630035.1 Pyrinomonadaceae bacterium
GCCAGCGCAGCGTGTCAACGGAGAGCGTTTCAACGTCGCGCGGATAGATGCCGCGCCTTCGGAACGCTTCGACGAAAGCGACGCGGTAGTTGTATCGGTCGTCTTCGACGAGGTCGGAGTCGGCGGTGATTAGCCCTCGCAGGTACTCGCCGAACGTGATATCAACGGGCGGGATGTAGTCGAGCGCGCGTATGCACATATTGAGGACGTGCTGCGCGGACTTCGACGCTTCGTCCGCGAGCCGTCGCACGAGGTCGGGGTGAATCGCGCCCGAAGGCAGGACGCCCGTGCCGCCCGTGTAGATTCTCAAGAGGTCGGCGGTGCGCCGCTTGTAGATGGCGAGGAAGGCGTCGAAAACGGCGGCGACCAGAATCGCTCCGCGCGCGTGTGGGGCCAGATGCTTCCCGTAATCCGTTGGGTCGGCCTTGAGCCGCGTCCAGACGCCCCGCTCGTCAACTTTACCGATTGCATCGCGCAGAGCGCCGCGCCCGCCGGCGGCTCGACCGAACTGGATGGCGAGGCTTCCCAAGATTGACTCCGACTCAAGGTCGCCGCGCGTCCGGCTGATCTCGCTTTCGAGAATTTCGGGAATCGTGAAGTGCTGCATCAGCGCGACGATGTCCGCGAACGCTTCGTGCAGCGCGAGCACGTCGGGGTTCGATGCCTCGTTGAAGCGGCGATGCATGCCGTCGAGTATGGCGTGCGTGGTCTCGTGCGCGATGATGTCGTGCGACAGACATGCGTAGACGCGACTCCCCGGAACGTGGTTAGCGGGGGCGGCGGCGGACGCCTCGAAGTAGCCGAACAGGAGCGCGACCTTTTGCGGGCTGTAGAAGGCGTTGGCCTGACGCAGTGCGTGCGGGCGCACGCGCAGACGCCTGACGAACTTGCTGTCGTCGTGCTCGTTCTGCGGGTTTGGTTCGGGCCGCCACAAAACGGGCCTGCCGAGCGCGCGCTCGAAGTGCGCTATCGTCTTCGACGCGACCGCGTAGACCATCTGCTGGTGAAACGCGGGGTTGCCCTCCGCGGGGGCGTAGCCGTCCTGCGCGAGCAGACGCGGGTCGTTCAAATCAACGGGCGGATAAGTCGTATTGCCGTCGGCGTCCGTGTCCAAGACTTCGATGTACTCGCCTTTCGGCCCCGGCTCAAGCTTCTCCCATCTTACTTTCAGGGCCACTTCGTTTATCGAAGCGGTCTCAAGCCGCGTCGAGAAGCTCGGGTCAACGGCGTATGTGCGTATGCGTCGGAAGGGCGGGTCGGGCGTCTGTATGTCCTGTTCGCGAATCGGGCGCGGCGGCGGCACGACTTCGCTCGGCGCGTTCTTCACGGGCGAGCCGAACACGAGCGGGTAGCGTTCGGCGACGTGTTTGCGGAGCGCGAGCGAAGCCTTCTCGTCCGCAATCAACGCCTCCATGAACTTGCGCCCTTCGTTCTTCATGAACTCGCCGATCTTATCGGGCGACACGGCGGCGTCCGGGTCTGTCACGATCTCTTGCAACACGTTATTCATCAACCAGCGCTGCGTGATTTCGAGATTGAACATCTTCTCGCGCGCGGGCGCGTCCGCGACGCCGAGGCCGGTGATGACACGTAGGAAAGAGAACGAGTCGCTGTCGGCGGGCGTCTTCGGAAGGTTGAGGACGGGCGAGACGCCGAGCGCGGCCTTCGCCCGAAGGATGCCTCGACCGAGGTGCTTTGGGTCAAGTTTGTGCGCCGTGTTGAAGAGGGCGTTGCGGACGGCCTCGACGCGCCGCCAGTCGCGCGGCAGGATGTTCTTGTTCTTCTCGTACCAGAGCGCGACCGCCGCGGCGATTTGCGGCGTGGCCGACGACGTGCCCTCTCCGTCCAGATCAATCGTCGTCCCGCAGCCGAACTTCGCCCAAGGGATGTTCGGCGTATACGAAGCCATCGCGGAGGTCATCGAGCTGTCCGGCCCCCAGTTGCCTTCGAGAACGTTTCTGTCGAGACCGTAGTAAGGCGTGTTGTTCGCCATGACGCCGCAGGCCGCAATCGTCCGGTGATAGCGCGCGGGATAGACGATGTTGTGCGTCGGGACGCCGCCGAAACTGTTGCCCGCCGCCGCGACGATGCAGACGCCCGCTTCGTATGCCTTGTTGACGGCATCGTTCCACGTGCGCGAGGGAAGCCCGCCCATGCTGATCGAGACGACATCGCAACCTTTCGCGACGGCGTACTCAATCGCCTGCGCGAACGCGCTCGTGAAGAAGATGAGGACGGAGTCCGCGATGCGAAGCGGCACGATGTCGGCGTGCGGAGCGCCGCCGAGGTAGATGTCGTTGAACGCGGGAATCTTCCGGCCCGCGAGTATGCCGCTCGTGCCCGTCCCGTGGCCTGAGTTGTCGAAGAGGCGTCGGCGGTTCGCGTCTTGCGCGCTCGACGGCTGGTTGTTGCCGTCAACGAAATTTCGTTCAAGGCCCTCGTTGATTCGCTCAGGCCGCGCGGCGTGGCTCTTGTCGTAGCCCGTGTCAATGATTGCGATTCGCGTGCGCGGCTCGGAGAACGTGACGGCGTTGCGCGCCGAGCCGAGCTGAGAGAATTCATCGCCCAGATGCCAAGCGATGCCCGGCCCCTTCACACGCTTGCCTTCTTCCGTCTGCGCTTTCTGATTGCAGTCGGTGTCAACGGCGAACGGCTCGCCGCCGGGATTTCTCTCGTTCGTGTCGGTGAACGACTGCGGCAGGTCAGGCTCCGCGAAGACGACAGCCGACTCGTCAATTCCGAGCTGAGCCGCGACCTGCGTGTGCGCCGAGTCCCACGGCGTCGGCCCGCCGTCAGGAAGGTCTGCGATATACCAAGCCGGCTCGGACGCGAGTCCTAAGGCCGCGCTCGCGGCGCTCGCGTCGTGGAGTGGGCGAAGGTTCGCGCGCGGGTCGGCTGCGGCGAGCGAGGCTGTGGGCCGAAGTTTCAGCAGGACACGATTTGAGTTCGACATGAGAAGCTCACCCCGATTCCCGCCGGGCTAAGGTTTGCTGCGCGCGTCTTCGATGATCACGTCCGAGGCTTTTTCGCTGATCATGTAGATCGCCGAGACGATGAAGTAGCCCGGTATCTTCGGGAACACGGACGCGTCCACTACGCGCAAGCCCTGCGTCCCGCGCACGCGGAAGCGGCTGTCGAGGACGGCCATCTTGTCGCCGTCGCCGCCGATCTTGCACGTGCAAGAGGCGTGATGACCCCAAGCCTCGTCTCTGATGAACTCGCGGAGCTTGTCGTCGCTCTGAAAGCTCGGCCCCGGAAGCTCCTCCGTGTTTTTAATGCCGGAGGCGGCGAGGCTCTCGTTCATGGTGCGGACGAACTTGACGCCGCCCAAGACCGCTTCGAGGTCGGGGTCGCTTGCGCGCTTGCCGTCGCCGAAGTTCTGGAAATTGATTGACGGCCTGTCCCACGGATTCGGGGAGGCGAGCAGCACGCGCCCCGTGTTGGTGGTGCGCGCCTTGAGGATGGCCCACGTGAACTTGTCGTGGTGACGCTCGAAGAGTTTTGAGTAGCCGGGGAAGTAGCCCTTGAAGTAGCCGGGCAGGCCGAAGATGAAAAGGTCTGGATCAGTCAGCTTCTTGTCCGAGCGTTTGATGACGGCGATGAGCGCGCCGTTTGAAGAGTAGAGGCCGGAATTGTCTTTCAGCCACTGTTGCAGAAATGGATCGGGGAGGGGATTCTCCGCGTCGGGCGGGGCGAACGTTCCGCCTTCGAGCAGGGAAAAACCTCTCTCGAAGTCGGAGATCACGCCTACCTCGTAGCGGTCTTGCAAATTCTCGCCGACGCCCGGAAGGTCTGCGACAAGGGGTATGCCGAACTTCTCAAGCTCGGCGCGCGGCCCGACGCCTGAGAGCTTGAGAAGCTGCGGGCTGTTGAATGCGCCGCCCGCGACGATGACCTCGCGCCCTACTCGAACCTGCGAGCGCGGAAGCGAAGCGGGGTCGGCGGTCTCTTTGAAGGCAGCCGGGTCTGCGCGATAGACGTGCGCCTTGTTGATGTACTCGACGCCGACCGCGCGCTTCCCCTCGAAGAGAATGCGTGTGACGAGCGAGCGCTTTTGTATCTTCAGAACGCCTTTAATGTTTTTGTTGCCCTCGACGCTCAGCAGATACTCGCGTGGGCCGACCCGCTTGCCTTTGTTGACGGCGAGAGGCGTGAACGCAAGGCCCTCGCTCGAAGCGTTCCGGCTGTCGTTGGGATCAAGGTGAGTTTCGAGTCGGAGCAGCGGATTCGCGAAATGTTCGCGCAGAGCTGTCTTGACACTGTTCAGGAGAAGACCGGCCAGCTCCCGATCTTTCAACAACTGCGGCAGAAGCGCCGGGTCAACTCCGCTCGTCGGCAGCCAGCCGTCGAAGCCGTGGCCGTGAGCCGTGTCGGTCGTGAGTCCCTTGCCTCTGAACAGCCCTGTGATTGAAGAGATCACGCTGTTGATGATTGACCTGAATGTGCCGGGGCGCGGCACGTACTTGCAGTTCTCAAGGCGCGCGAAGTATGGACGCATGCGCTCGGCCTTCCAAGAGCTGTCGCCCGTCGCCTCGGCGATTGCGTTCCAGTCGCTGTCCTGCGGCACGACCGTTATCATCGCGTTGTGCGCCGTGCAGCCGCCGAGCGCGCCCGCGCGCGGATACCAGATCATCGGTTTGCCGTCAATCTCTACAGCCTTCTCATCCTTCGCCTGCTGCGCGTCGTCGGTGAAGTGGCGCACGAAGAAGTCCCACGCGCAGGGCGGGTACTCTGTGGACTGGCCGTGGAAGATCGGGACTTCGTACATGAGGCGGCCCTGCTCCTCGTTCTCCGTGCAGGGGTCTCCGCCGGCCTCCATCAGCAGAACCTTGAAACCCGCCTTCGCGAGATTGGCCGCGAGCGGGCCTCCGCCCGCGCCCGACCCGACAACGACGTAGTCAAACTCGGTTGCGCTCATATTCGTCCTCGTGGGATGGAGATAAGACAAGTAGGACTCACCGCAGAGGCGCAGAGGGCGCGGAGGGGGCGCAGAGAGTTGAATATCCTCTGCGCTTGCTCTGCGCCCTCTGCGCCTCTGCGGTGAACTGCCTCTCGCTTTACACTCAATTTGAAGTTGCCCATTGTCAGAAAGTCTTCAGGAACTCGATCAGCGCGCGCTTGTCCTGATCGCTAAGCGCAGGCTCGTCGATCAGGTAGCCCGTGCCGAAGTAGTGGCCGCGATTGACGACGTAGTCGGGGCACTTGCTCAACTCCATCATCGGGGCGACGAGGTTCATGAAGATCGCGCTCGCCTGCTCGTCGGTCGGGTTGTCTCCGAGCGCTTCGAGGTCGCGCTTGACCTTGCCCACGAGGTCTAACACTTTGCGGTCGTAAGCCAAGCGCTCGGATATGCTTAAGCCTTCGGGCCGAAGATCAAGGTTGGCAATCAGGCTCACAGGCGTCCCCGGAGGAATCGGGCCGACCTTTATGCCGCCGTCGCCGAAGATGGAGGGGAAGATTGCGCGCCCTATGCCGACCAGTGTCCTGAATTGGTCGGGCACGTAGCCGGGCGCGACGCGCAGGAAACTTCTTTGCGTCGTGCGGTCAATCACACCGGGAAAGTCCTTGATGTTCCTTTCGGCGAAAGCCTTGACGAGCGTCGCATCTTTCTCGCGCTTGTCGGGCCAGAGCATCTTCTCGATTGAGTCCTGGAACGACTGCATGCGCGCCTCGACCGAAGGGCTTGGATTGAACTTGCCCACGCTGTTGTTGAGAAGGAACGGCGCGGTTGACCAGAGGCTTACGAGCGAAGGAGGGCGCGTGTAGCCGCGCCCGCCCGCGGGCATAGGGTACTGCTTCGGCTCGCCGGTCTGCGGGTTGTAGACCGTGATCGTGCCGACCGAGGGCAGGTCTTTGTAGGTCTCGGAAGTGAAGTTGTCCCAGATGTTGCCGCGTATCCCGTTCGTCGCGAGCGGGCTGCAAGCGTTCGTCTGCAAGAGCGTGACGGGGACGCGATGCTCCGCCGAGAGATAGTTGTTGTCGAGAAAATCGGGCGCGGCGACGATTGTTCGCATCTTCGATTTGAAGTCGTCGGTCTTCGTCCAAGCCCAGTACTTGTTCCAGCAGTTCATGTAGTCCTTGCCGGAGCAGCCGCCGGGGTCTAAGCCTTCGGCGGGCGTGGGGAGCTTCGACGAATGGCAGCGCGCGCAATTTTCGGCGAAGACGACCTTGCCGCGCTCGACCGTCTGCTTGTAGGCCGCGTCGTCCGGCTTGCCGTTGTTGAAATACTGCGCGCCGCCGGGCGCGTCTTTTAGTTTGTGCGGCCCACTGGCCTTGAGGAAGAAGAGAGCCATGTCGGGCGTCTGCGCCTCGGTCGCCTCCCAGTAGCTTGAGTTCCTGCGCGCGACCGCGATCTCAATCGGCGTCACGGGGCGGCCTCCGACGAGCGGGTTGAAGTGGAGCTGCCACTCTTCGCTGAAGAGGCCGATGTTCAAGTAGACGCGGTTGAGCGCGCCCAAGCCCCCGACGGAATCCGCGCCGTCTTTGAGAACGCGCGGCGAGTAAACGGTAGTGGGCGAGACGAAGAGCGAGTTGAGCGCCGCCGTGCGCGGGTAGTCGTTGAACTGCTTGTTGATGCCGCTCCCCGTTCCGGCGGCGAGCGTCTCTTTGCCGAATCGCTTCGCCTGTTCGAGCCGCGGGCCGAGATTGTAGATCGCGTTCATCGTCCGCGGGTTGTTGATGTTGTCGGTCGAGACGAGCGAGGTGTCGAGCGTGCCGGGGCGCGAGGAGTGGAACATCTGGAAGATGTAGGTCGCGGGGTCTGCTTCCCAGTCGAGTATGCGGTCAATCCAGAAATACTGCGCGCCGACGCTGGAGTTGAGGTTCTTCCACTCAGGATGCTCCGGGTCTGCGGGCGGCCTCACGGGGTCTGGGCCGATGTGGCAGAAGGCGCACGACATGCCTACGCGGTAGGGCTTGATGAGGTCTTTGTTGTTGTAATACTTCGGGTCTGAGTAATACTTCTCGGCGTCCCACTTCTTCGCGGCGGCCTCATCGAAGTCGGGGTTGGGGAACAGTCGCAGGCCGGCGATGCCGGACGCCCAGCCGTAGTAAGAGCCGACGGGCATGTTCTTTCCGCGCGCGCCTATTTTGACGCCGGGGTACTTCGCTTCGTTCTCGAACGGGTCGGGCGGGCAAGCGGCGGAGCGTTTGTCGAGCCACAGGCCGAAGCGCGCGGGGTCTGGGCCTGTGGGCTTATCGAAGCACGGCTCGTTGACGAGGCCGAGATAAATCCATCGGTTGTCGCGGCTGAACTTGAGCTTCGGGTGCGACGAGACGGTCTTGAGAAGGTCAACCGAGCCGAAGCTCGTCGCCGAAATCCTGTCCCAGAAACGGTCGTTGCCTCCCGTCCAGACGATCCACATGTTGCGCCCCTTCACTTCGTCGGGCGTCAAAGCGATGCCGCCGTCCATTTCGCGGAAGTAGTCTTCGTCGGCGGCGGGGAAGGTTGAGGCGGCGCGGCCCGCAACTCTCGCCTCGTCCAGCACCTTGCCGGACTCTTTCTTCGGGTCTGCTGTTCTGCTACAGCCCGACGATACGAGCATGCACGTTGACGCCACGACGAGCGCCATTAGAACGACGCACTTGAGCACGGTTTTGTTCATGGGACTTAGCTCCTCGAAGTCTTATCAAGACTCTCAGGTTAGACAAATCGCGGGCCGTTAAGGGAAAGAGCGTGGACGCCTATCGTCCGGCAAAACGGGTTATGCCCTCACCTTTATTGGCCCCACCCAATCTGTGTCGCCGCTTGCGCGATCCTTTAGTTTCAAAGGACTCCCGCTTTCGCCGACGGGCTGTACAGTCATTTCGCCGCCGTCAATAGTCACCAACAGAAAGTCTCCTTCGTCAGTCCCGCCCCAAGCCCTGAGCGTGGCCTTCGTTCCCTTAGTGGGTCTTCCGGAGCGAGGCTCCGACCCGCCCCCCGTCAAAAAGTAGTGACACTTGTTCTCGTCGGACGCCGAGTTGTTGTCCTGAACTTTCGCGGTCTTAGTTCTATCCTTCGTAAGGTATTGCATGTTGTGGTCGTGCCCGCTGAAGAAGGCGCGCAAACCTTTCCCACGCACACGATCAACGAGGCTTCGCAAGCCCGACGTATCGCCGTGCGAGTCGCCACGGCTGTAAGGCGGGTGATGCCCGAAGGGGATGCACCACGGAGTCCCGTTCTGCGCGCTTTCGGTGAAGCATCGCTCGACGAATTTCAGGTTCTTCTCGTTTTCATTCAGGCGACCGGAGAAGTTTTCGCCGTCAATTCGCCTTCTCTCGTCCGACGTGTCGAGACAGACGAACGTCACGTC
>DASQLL010000157.1:0-2401 GCA_035630035.1 Pyrinomonadaceae bacterium
ACATCATCCAGCGGCTCGCGCTCGCCACCTACAAGAGCAAACTCCCGTCGGCGGTGGAGGCGTTGCAGGAGGCGCGCGTCCTTCTCAAGACGCTCGACCCCGCGACCTCGAACGACACGGAGACGCTCAGGCTCTGGGGCGCGGTGCATAAACGCCTTTGGGAAGAGACCGGAGACCGCGCACATCTCGACGAGGCCGTGCGCGGCTACGAACGCGGCTTCTACCTGCGCCACGACTACTACAACGGCGTCAACTTCGCCTACCTGCTCAACGTCCGCGCCGCCAACGCCGTGGACGCCAGCGCGCTGAGCCGCGCGGATGCCATTGCCTGCTTCGTGCGGGCCGGATACGTTCGCCGCGAGGTGCTATCCATCTGCGAGACGGCGCTCGAAACCGAGAAGCTGTCGGACGACGACAAGTACTGGGTGCTGGCTACGATGGCCGAAGCCTACCTCGGCATCGGCGACGAGACGCGCGCCGAGCAGAAGCTTCAGGAAGCCTTCGCCATCGCGTCCGCACAGTGGATGAAGGACAGCACGCAGGAGCAGATGGACAAGCTCCGCCTGCTACTCGCCGACTCGCCGCTCAAGTACGTCAAGGCAGACGGCGAGTAGGACGGCGTTCGCTCTCACAAACGAAACAGCCCGGCGCCAGTGGCCGGGCTGTTTTTGTTTCGCCTAAGGCAATTTTAGATTGAGTGTGATGCAAGTATAACTCACCGCAGAGGCGCAGAGGGCGCAGAGTTAGCGCAGAGTGTTGAGCATTCCTCTGCGCCCCCTCTGCGTCCTCTGCGCCTCTGCGGTGAATCCGACCTACCCTACGCTCAACTCAAAAGCTATCTAAGCTCGCCGCTGCGTTACTCGACCGTGACGGACTTGGCGAGGTTGCGGGGCTGGTCAACGTCGCAGCCGCGCCTGACGGCGATGTGGTACGAGAGAAGTTGCAGAGGGATGACGGCGAGGATGGGCGAGAGCAGGTCGGATGATTCGGGGATGGAGATGACGTGATCCGACACGTCCGCCGACATCTCGTCGCCTTCCGTCAGCACCGAGATGACGACGCCCTCTCTGGCCTTCACTTCGACGATGTTCGAGTGCGTCTTCTCGTAACGTAGCTCCGAGGCCTTGTTCCCGGACTCGCGCGGGTTGACGACGACGACGGGCAGACGCTCGTCTATGAGCGCGTTCGGCCCGTGCTTCATCTCGCCCGCCGGGTAGCCTTCGGCGTGGATGTAGGAAATCTCCTTGAGCTTCAGAGCGCCTTCGAGCGCGACGGGGAAGTTGATGCCCCGACCGAGGTAGAGGAAGTCCGTCGCGCGGTGGAACTCGCGCGCAAGCTCTTCCAACTCGTCAGACTCCGACAGCAGGCGCTCGATCTTCACGGGAAGCTCCGCGAGCTGCTGCGCGTGCGAGCGCGCCTCCTCTTCGCCCATCGCGCCGCGCAACTGTCCGAGGTAGAGCGCGAACAGGTAGAGCGCGATCATCTGCGCCGTGAAAGCCTTCGTCGAGGCCACCCCAATCTCCGGCCCCGCGTGCGTCAGAATCGTCCCGTCCGACTCGCGCGTGATCATCGAGCCGTACACGTTGCATATCGCCAGAACCTTCGAGCCGCGCTCTTTCGCCTCGCGCAAGGCGGCGATTGTGTCCGCGGTCTCGCCCGACTGCGAGATGACGAGCAGGAGCGTCCGCTCCGTCATCACCGGGTCGCGGTATCGGAACTCCGATGCGTAGTCAACTTCGACGGGGACGCGCGCGAGCTGCTCGATCATGTACTTGCCCGCGAGACCCGCGTGCCAAGATGTGCCGCATGCGGCGATGAGAACGCGGTCGAACGCTTTGAACTCCTGCGGCGTGATGTTCATCTCGTCGAGGTAGACGCGGCCCGTGTCGAGAGAGACGCGTCCCTGCACTGTGTCACGAACGGCGCGCGGCTGTTCGTAAATCTCCTTGAGCATGAAATGCTTGAAGCCGCCCTTCTCCGCCATTATCGGGTCCCACGTTATGCGCTGCGTGTGCGGCTCTACGGCGCTTCCCTCAAAATCGGTGACGCGCACCGAGTCTTTCGTGAGAATGGCGATCTCGCCGTCGCCGAGGAAAAACACGTCGCGCGTGTGCTGGAGGATGGGCGGCACGTCCGAGGCGACGAAGTACTCGCCGTCGCCGAGGCCGATGACGACGGGCGGCCCTTGCCGGACGGCGATGATGGTGTCGGGCTCGTCGGTCGAGATGATGGAGAGGGCGAAGATGCCGCGCAGGTCGCGCACCGCTAAGGAGACGGCCTTCTCGAACGAGGCATCTTCCTTCAGATACTCTTCGACGAGATGCGCGACGACCTCTGTGTCGGTCTCGGTGACGAAGACGTGGTCGCGGTTGCGGAGCCGGTCTTTCAGTTGAATGTAGTT
>DASQLL010000158.1:0-2391 GCA_035630035.1 Pyrinomonadaceae bacterium
CACACCTTATGTTCAAAGACAGTGTTAGCAATGGTGATTATCTACTTCATGCGAATGGATGATTTATCACAGTCCATCATCCGCATTAGTTGAAGAGTTGCCGCATTGGCGATTTACACCTGCGTCAAGTAGATAATCACCCAATTTAGCTCTGAGCAGTTCACGCTAGCCTAACGCGTGCTCGTCTGAGCACGCGCCGTCCTACGGCGAAGCCGGGGCTAAGGGTTTCTGCGACCGGCGCGCCGTTTGTAAGGCCAGCGCGCGGATTTTCCGGCTGATGGCGGTTGCGATCAAAGCTGGTCTCGTCGGCGATGACGCCGACGCCAGACCGCTCCAATATTTCCCGCACGCGGTAGATAACGTGCTCAGCTAGCTCCTGCTTCGCTGGCTCAAAATCGGGCATATAGCGGTCGACTTCGTCGAGGAGATGGACGCACTCTTCAATGAGCTTCAGCCAAGGTGCGTTATGCAAGCCGCCCCTCTCGCCTGTCTTCTGCGGCCCGTCGGATTCGGGCGACGGAAGCGGTTCTTCTTTCTCAGATGAGTGCTCATGGTTGGGCCGTGATTCCGTTTCATTGGAGGATAACGTTGGCGCGCGTTGAGGGTCCGGTAAAGACGCGAGGCAATGGTCGATGGTCGGCGCGAGCGCGCTGGCGCGCGAGCGCAAGATGAGGGAAGCGAGGGCGGTGAGGGATACGGCGGCGGTGAGCATTGAGCTGAGTAGGAACCAGCGGCCAGGAGTATCTCCGCGCACGCCAAGCAGCACGGAGACGAGTGATGCGACAAAAGAGATAATTAAAGCAGTCGTGACGAAAAGGTTCATGTTGTATCACCCTCACCTTCGTGTCGTGGAGCGCGACGTGATCGCAGGAGTCGAGGCGATTTCGCGCGGCTTCAGGACGCGCTCAACTCTTCAAGAATTAGACCATAGCGTGTGAAAGCGCGTTCGGCGACGGCACGGCGAACAGAACCGATGCGCGCCTCGCTGCGCGCCAGCCCCCAAGCCAGTTGACGCTCACGCACGTATTCACGGCGTGATTCGCTGACGGCGATTCGGTCCTGAACGCCTAGCCCGTACCGACCGAAAAGGGCACGCAACTCGTCTAACTCCGGTGCCGAAAAGGTTCGGTCGTCTGCTTCAAGCAGTTGTAAAGCCTCGAAGTCGGCGTTGTGTTCATTCAGTTCGTGCGCGAGCCCGCTCCGCATCTCGTCTAATTCTTCCCACAGAGCTTCGAGCCGTCTCACCTCCCCGGAGGTGTCAAGCTTTTCACGCAGGAAATTTTCCAACTCGCGGGCCGCGCGGACGTCGCAGCCCGCGAGTGGGATGACGCCGAGAAAACGCTCAAGCCGGCACTTTTCTTCATGTGACCTGTCCCGCAGATGCCGCAGGCGCGTGAACCTGATTTCGTCGAGAACCGCCTTCACGTCGCGGATGATGCGATGACACCGAAGGATGTGGCCGCGCTCCATGAAGTGGCGCTTGAGGATTTCACGCAGCGGCTCGAACCCGGCGATTTCCTTGAGCCGGGCAGCGACGGCACCGACATCAGCCCCAGGGCGCGCGGCCTCGCGGGCTATGGCGGTAAAGACCGCCCAGTCCGTCTCGCCGAGCAGCGCACGCCTCTCTTCCTTCGTCACTGGACAGTCCGTGAAGTCGTAGTCGCGAAAAAATTTCGGGTTCTTGAGCAGCATGGTCAGGCGGGCCGCGGGGATGCGTTCGAGCGTTTCGATCAGCTTTACAAGACCGCCGCCGCCGGCTGCCGTCAGCCGTCCGTGTTCGCGGTAGATCATCGCCGAGACGGGGACGACCGTGTTCAGACTATCCTGCAACTGCCGCGCGATCTTCTGAGATAGTTCCACGCGGCGGTCTATGATCTCCAACTGGAGGTCAATGCGGGCCATGACGCCGATGGCGTTGAGGGCGCGCGCGTCGCCGCCCGCGACCTTCGTGAATTCGTCGAGGAGAGCTTGGTCATTGGCCTTGCCGACCTCGCCGACGAGGTAGATGACCGCGTCGGCGTTATGGCTCAGGTGACGCGTTTCGGACGCCTGCCGTTCCCGAAGCTGGCCGGAGAGTCGGAGGTACTCGGCGGTGCGATGCTGGTGCTCGGAAACGACCGCCTCCGTGCCCGGTGTATCGACGAGCGTCACCTGTTTGAGGAAGGCGAGGGGGAGAAAGTAATCGAGGTAGTCTATGCCGTCGGCGCGCCGTAGCGTCTCGATGTCCTTGCCCTGGAGTCCGTCGAGGAAGGCGCGGCTCTCATCCGTCACCTGCCCACCGCGCCAGTGGCAGCGGATGGGGCGCTGTGGTTCGGGCGTGCCGTAGCGGAAGTAGTTGATGGTCGCGGTCGTCTCGTTCGTCCCGACCATCGCGAGGTCTTCCCCAAGCAG
>DASQLL010000159.1:0-3986 GCA_035630035.1 Pyrinomonadaceae bacterium
CGGGTAAGCTGCGTGTAGCTCATCAGTGTGCTTCTTTGACTTGGCGGTTAAGAAAGCACGCTGAGACTACCGCAGCTTCCCTCTTAACCGCCAATCTCAAAGTTGCACTTCAAAGTTGAATCCAAGAATTGCTCTAGGGCATTCAAACCACTTCTAAGAATCCGTATTGCAAATCTCTGTGCATAGTCTTCGTCGTCAACGTCGGCGAATTAGTTAGGCTTGCTATGGAAGAATCAAGAGTCTGTGAAGTATAATTAAAACATCATTGAAGACATACCCCTTTGGAGAACGAGAGAGAATGCCAGAGATACGCGGTAAGCAAGCGACCGAGGACGTGAAGGAAGAGTGGAAGCGCGCCTATCAGTTTTACATAGCCGCGCCGGGAGTTCCCCATAACAAGAAGCTCGACCGCACAGAGCGCATCAATTACGTCGCCGACAAGATGAACCTCACGCGCAAGCAGGCCAAGCGTCGCGTGAAGAACTTCGAGGCGTGGCAGCGTAACATCAAGAAGGGACTCGTCACGCCGTAAAGGACAGATGCGCCTTGAAGGCTAGTGCGTTAGAAGGGACGCGCCAAGCCTCTCGCCCGCCCGAAAGACACGGACAAATCGGCAACGCTTTTATCTCGCAGCCGCGGGAAGTTGCGGCGCGGCTTCGTGCGCCTTCCAGCGCCGCGCGTCGCGTCGCCGTGCCCGTCGCTCGCTTGCGTTAGAGCGACGGGCGCGTGCGCTGCTAAACTGTCCGCTCTGAAAATGGACGCGCAAAGTTTCCAACTCCAACCGTCCGGCGCGAAGGCCGCGCCGGAAGACCCCGCGTCGGAGGCGGCGCGGCTCGCCGACTTGCTCGAAGAGCGAGCCGCCGAACTGCGCGGCTTGCAGGAAGAGCTGCGCGCCTTCAAGACTCGCTACGCGCAGATTATCGGCCCTCGCCTGTCGGAGCTTGCCGAGGTCGAGCGCGAAATCCGCAGGGCAGAGGCGCGGCTCGTCGGCCTCGAAGAAGAAGACGAAGAGGACGGAGGCGATGCCGGCGCGGACTTCTACGCGGCGTCGCCTTCGCCTTCGGGCAAGACGGGACTGCAAAAGCTTTTCTGGTCTGTCGCGCGCCTGTTCCACCCGGATCACGCGTCGGACGAGGCGGAGGCCAAACGACGCCACTCGATCATGGCCGAGGCGAGCCGCGCCTACAGCGACGGCGATGTCGAAAGCCTGCACACGCTCCTCGGCGACGAGCATCTACAGTCCTACTGCGCCTCGGCCTCGCGCGAAGACGAGCCGCAAGACCTCGCGACACGCATTCTCAACTTGAAAGAGGAGCTTATCACCGTCGAGTTCGGTATCAGGCGCGTCAAACAGGACAGGCTCTATCAACTCATGCTCGCAGCCGACGCCGACGCCGAGCAGGGCCGCGACGCGCTCGCACAGATGGCCGACCAGATCGCACGCAAGATCACAAAAGCGCGCAACCGCCTCGCGCACCTCTCTTAAAGGATGAAGGCGGAAGGATGAAGGATGAAGTGAATGCTGAACAGCATCGCTTTCATCCTTCCGCCTTCATCCTTCATCCTTGCCTTTCCACCACGCCGATTGATTCGAGCGCGCGCAGGTACTCGACGACGAGATCGAGCGGCACGGGGCCGAACTCCGCCGAGACCGCGTCGCGTATCTCCTGCGCGTTGCGCCGTCCGTCCGCGAAGTTCAGAACCTCGTAGGCGTACTCGCCCCCGCCGCCGCGCGCGCCTTGAAAATTGAGCAGGCGAATCGTCTCGGCGCGCTCCGCTCCGTACTTGTCCGCGAAGTAGTCGTAGCCGAAGGCGGACATCGGCCCTTTCAAATTCGGGTTGCGTCGGAAGACGAGCCGCCCGTCGCCCTGTGCCGCCGACGCCGGTTTGACGCCGCCGACGAGCGCGCGCAGACCGTCAAGAAAACTCGAAGCCTCCGCGCTCACCCCTTCGGTGACTTTGAAGAAGCGTTCCATCGAGGCGACGGTTGCGCGCTCGTGCGCGAGCTGGAAGCGCACGAGGTTGTCAGCCTCACCGCCCGCGAGAGTCGCGCGCCGCGCGAGCATTCGCGACGTGCGTCGCAGTGCGCCTCCTTGAATCAGTTGCAGGATTGTGGGCGCGTCTTTCGTCGTCGCGCCTGCGAGGAAGTACGCGCTCGCCGCGCCGATGAAGGCCGCGCGCTTGAGCTTCGTCGAATCTATGTTGGCTACGGTGTCGAAGTTCGTGTGAATGTATCGGTCGGGCCAGTCGTTGAGGTAGATGACGGGGACGCCGAACGAGCTGTCGGCGTAAACGTCGTGGTCGCTCCCCGCCGAGTACTCGGCCATCTCCGCGAGCAGAGCTTCCTTGCCGCCTTCGGGCGCGACGAGTGGATACGCCGCGCTCTCGCCGCTCGCGAAACGCGCTGACTGCTCGTTGACAAGCTCGCCGAAATGCTCCGCCACGTCGCCCACGAACGAAGGCATCGAGGCCGGGCCGCGCGTGACGTGGAAGACGGCCTTCGTCTCAGGGCCGCCGCCGACCATGTCCATGTGAACGACGGCCTTGATGCGACGCGCGATGTCGGGGCGCGCGTTAAGAAGCGCGAGCGTGCCTTCGATCTCCGCGGGCCAGATGAAGCGTATGGTGCGCGCGGGCCGCGCGATCTTTTTTTCGGCGATGAGCTTCGAGAACGTGCGCGCGACTTCGAGTATGGTCGCGCTGCCCGAAGCATTGTCGTTCGCGCCGGGCCGCGGGTGATCCAAGTGACAACTGAAGGCGACCTCTTCGCCCGCGAGCCGCGGGTCTGCGCCGGGGATGGTCGCCGTCACAACGTCGTAAGCGCCCGCGTGCTTGCCCGCGCGCACCGACGCACGGAGCCGGATGCGCTCGCCACGCGCGAGTCTTTCTTTGAAGGCGCGCGCCTGCTTGAGCGAGACCATGAAGGCGAACGTCGGCTTGGCCGCGAACGTGTCGAGGTGTCCCCAACGGATCAAGTTCTCGTCCTCGCCGTACCAAGCCGTGCGCTGGTTCTGCGCGTAGCTTATGAGTCCCGTCGCGCCGTATTTTTCGACCGCAAGTTTTGCCGCCGTGCCCGGCTGCGACGAGACGAGCGCGATTTTGCCGCGCACGTCCTTGCCCTCGTAATCTTTTTCCGAAGTGCCGCCGCCAACGTCAACAAGGTCGGCCACAACGTCCGCGCTCTCGCTGTCCTGCGCCAGCACGAGCGGCATCGCGTCCCAGCTCGCAAGTCTCACGGCGGGCGCGGGGCCGTTCGCCGTCTCGCGCATCTCCCAAAGCTCCGCGAACTCCGCGTCCCACGGCGGGCGCGAGCGCTGCGTGCCGTAGAAGATTATGCCGTCCGCCGCGAACCGCTCGACGCGCGCGTCCGCGAGTCCGTACGCGCGCAACTGCTCGACGATGAACTCGGCGGAGGCATTGAAGCCGCGCGAGCCGCGCATGCGGTGCTGGCGCGAGAGATATTCGAGGTTGCGCTTGGCCGCCTCGCCCGAAATCTCCTGCGCGAGCGCGGCGACGGTCGCATCCGGCAGGAGCGTGGACGTTTGTGCGTGGGCTTGGCCTGCGAAAAGCAGAAGGCATACGAGCAGACTGATGTGTCTCTTCAAGGCGCGCTCCTCATGCGGATAGTGTCAGAAACGCGAGCGTCAGAGAGCGTATCACGGTTGACGAGGACACGCTCTCTGACGCTCGCGTTTCTGCCTGTGTGCTCAAAATGTCTCTGGAGTAAACTTGCCTGAGTTGCTGCGGGCGAGCCATTGTAATTCTCGAACGCTCGGAGGTGAAGCCCAGCCGAAATTTCAAGAGCGTGTTTAGGAGCTTAAGATTTGCGCCGGAGGCGCATCAAGAAGGTAGCCAGACGTGAAACGTCTGGTGACGGTCGAAAAAGATGTCCGCGCTCTGAAGGAGCGCCAGACAACTCTCCCCGCGTCTTCAACGCGGGAATCAACGGGGCGGCGTGTCCCAGACGTTTCACGTCTGGCTACCTT
>DASQLL010000160.1:0-6921 GCA_035630035.1 Pyrinomonadaceae bacterium
CATGGCTGGCTCGACGGCATCGAGATGATAAAGAACGACCCGAACGGCTCATACGAGATAGTCGCCAAGGCTCTCAAGCTCGACACCGACACGGTCTCCGGCATGTTGTCGGGCCTGAAGCTCACGCCCTACGCCGACAACGCGCAGTTCTACGGATTGACGGGCGGCAAGGCGCACTACGAGACGCTGTTCGACACGGCGTTCGTCATCTGGCGCAAGAAGGGGCTTGTGACGAAGGTCGTTGACGCGAAGGGCTGGGCCGACGCGCGCTTCCTGCAAGCGCTCGCGTCGAACTATCCGGGGCAGAAGGTCGAAGAACAACAGGTTGTCGCGAAAGCTCCTTCGGAGAAGGACATTCCGATTCTGCGTCAGCAGATACAGATTCAGTTCACGCCCGGCTCGGACGAGATAATGCCCGGCTCGTATCTTCTCTTAGACAAGCTCGGCGAGACGATGACCTCGTTCGGCAGCACCATCCTGCGCGTCGAGGGCAACACAGACACCACAGGCTCGGCGTCCGCCAACATGACGCTCTCGGAGCGGCGAGCCGTCTCGGTCAAGAACTACATCGTCAAGAACTTCCCCAACATCCCCCCGACCCGGTTCCAAACCATTGGTCGCGGGCATACCAACCCCGTCGCCGAGAACACAACCGAAGCCGGTCGGCAGCAGAACCGCCGCACCGACATCAAGGTGATTCTGGCGACGCAGTAAGGTAAATGATGAATGCGGAATGATGAATGATGAATTGAAGGACAACCGCCCTTCGATTTTTATTTCATCATTCCGCATTCATCATTCATCATTTCCCAGTCATGGCTAACCGCAAAAGCAGTCTCTTCTCGATCCGCGCGCCGCTGCCGAAGCGGACGGCGTTCATGCTCGGCTTCGTCGCGCCCGCGCTCGTGCTGGGCGCGTGGTGCGCGCTCACTTACGGGCGCATCGTTGACCCGGATTTTCTGCCGACGCCGACCGAGGTCGTTCGCGGCACGCTGCAACTCTTCATACAGCACGATCTGGCGACGGCCATCTACGTCTCGTCGCGCCGCATCGCGCTCGCGTTCCTGCTCGCGTCGGCGCTCGCGCTCCCGCTCGGCGTTTTGATGGGCGCGTTCGACCCGATCAACCGTTTCTTCGAGCCGATCATGGCCCCTCTGCGCTACATGCCCATCTCGGCGTTCATCCCTCTGCTGATTCTTTGGTTCGGGATTTACGAGCGGCAGAAGATCGCGTTCCTCTTCCTCGGCGTGTTCGTGTATCTGCTCCCCGTCGTCGTCTCTTCAATACGGCTCGTGCCGGAAGAGCTTGTGCAGACGGCTTTGACTTTGGGCGCGTCGAAGTTTCAGGTGATACGCACGGTGCTGCTCCCCGCGGCGCTGCCGGAAATCTTCGACAGCTTCCGCGTGATGAACGCGATTGCGTGGACTTACGTGATACTCGCCGAGGCGGTCAACCCTGAGTACGGCCTCGGCTACATGGTCGAGCTTGCGCGGACGCACCAGAAGGCTTCCTGGTCTTTCGCCGGTCTGCTCGTCATCGGCGGCATAGGTCTTCTGACCGACTTCCTTATCCGAATGCTCTCAAACATCCTGTTCCGCTGGCGCGAAGCGAATTAACGATTTCGACATGGCCGACCAAGACGCACCACAGCCTTTGCCGCAAGCGGGCGAGCCGGGCACCTTCGCCGTCACCCCCGACGCGCCGAAGCGCACGCCGCACGTAACCTATCACCCAGACCAGACGGGCACGCCGCCCAAGCTGCGCGTGCAGGACTTGAGCGTCACCTACATTGACCGGCGCGGCAACCGCACAGAGGCCGTCCGCGACATCTCCTTCGACGTGTACGACAAGCCCGACTCCGGCGAGATAGTCGTCTTCCTCGGCCCTTCGGGCTGCGGCAAGTCAACGATCTTGAAAGCCGTCGCTGGCCTTCTGCCGCCCACGCGGGGCGAAGTCCTCGTGGACGAAAAACTCGTGACGGACGTTGGGCGCGACCGCGGCATGGTCTTTCAGGCTTACACTTCGTTCGGATGGCTGACCGTAAGAGAGAACGTCGAGTACGGACTCAAGCTGCAAGGCGTTGCGAAGGCGAAGCGGCGCGAGGTGTCGGACAGAATTTTGCAGCAAGTGGGACTCGCGGATTTCGCCGACCGCTACCCGAAAGATTTGTCGGGCGGCATGAAGCAGCGCGTGGCGATTGCGCGCACGCTCGTCAACAACCCGCGCGTCGTTTTGATGGACGAGCCTTTCGGCGCGCTCGACCCGCAGACGCGTTGGGGCATGCAGAGCCTTCTGCTCGACGTATCGCGCGCCGAGAACAACACCATCCTCTTCGTCACGCACGACGTATCCGAGGCGGTCTATCTTGCGGACACGATCTACCTCCTCTCCACGCGCCCGGCGCAGATACTCCATCAGGTGGACGTGCCCGCCTTCCCCGTCCGAGGCATCGCGCTCAAGTCCGCGCCCGAATTCCGCGCCGTCGAGAAGCAACTGCTCGACCTGATATACGCGCCGAAGTAGCGGATGGAAATGCCAAGCGGCTACATGCCGGTTCGATAGCTTCTGTTTTGCATAGCGCGTGCTAAAATTCTGGCTCAGGGAGGTGAACATGAGCAAAACAATTGCTTTGGAGATACCGGAAGCCGAGGTTTCGTCACTTGAATCGGCCCTCGACAAAGCTCTGGCTGCGTTACGCGGCGCAAACGGCGAGGCCGACGACGAGCGCGAGGAACGGATTTCGCGCTTGCGTGCGGAAACCCATGTCTTGATGCAACAGATTCGGACGGAGCTTCAGAGGTAAAAAAACTCCCGACCAAGGAGAGGCTATATGCGTAACGAGTTCACTTCGGTGATCGAGCAAGACGGAGAGCTGTTTATCGGCTACTGCCCCGAAATACCGGGCGCGAACGGGCAGGGGCGCACGCGCGAAGAGTGTCGTGAGAATCTAGCTGAAGCGATTGCACTGATTCTTGAAGATCGACGCGAAGACGGTTTGCGCGGTGTGCCGCCCGACGCAATACGACTGATTGAATGCGCCGCCAATGAACTTTGAAATCATCGGCGAGATTACAGACCACGAAACAATCGCCGTCGGCAGTAGCATTCGTGATGCGGCGAGGTTGCGGAGAATGTATGGCAAAGGTCGCTGGCGGAAGCTGAAGGGCATCGCGAAGGTGCGCTTGAGGAGCGGTCGAATCCGGCTCGCGGAGTTGCACTGGTACGAAGCGCACGGCATAGGTAGAAAAGAAATCAAGCGTAAACGTTATTTGGATTGAAGCAATGAGTCTAAAAAAGAGAGCAGGATTGAAGTTCGCCGTTTGCATCAATAACGCGGAGTATCCGGCCTCACTGGAACTACACAAAATCTACCGCGTGCTGCCGGATAAGGATGCCGCGTTTGATGGTGATATTCGTGTGGTGGATGAAAGCGGCGAAGATTATTTATATCCAGCGGAGCATTTCGTCTTCGTCGAGTTGCCGCAGGCGATAGAAAAATCTCTGTTGCAAGCCGCTTAAATCCCACGGCGCTCATTTTAGCTAACTCATCAAGCTTGCTCTGGCAGACCACGGAACAAATCGGAAGAGGCAACGGATACGGCACGCGATTTCTGCGTGGTTGAGAAGAAGCTGCTCGACCTGATATACGCGACGGAATAGTACCCATAAGGCGTGATGGTTTGTTGGATAATTGGTGTCGAATAATTAAACCGAAAAGGAGATACTGATTATGTCAATCGGACTTTTCATTGATGGAGCTTACATTTGGTATGTTTTTAAGGACAAGATCAACTACACAACTTTAAGAAAGCATATTGAAACCGAGCTTAACGATCAAATTGATGAAGGATATTTTTTTAATGCTGATGATGATCCCCCGAATGCACAACAGCTTCATAATGCTCTTGCTTACCCTCCGCCAAACGGTCCCGGTCTGCGAGTAAAAATTTACTGGCTCCAGAAAAAACCTTTATTCTGGCCTAATCATCTAGGCGGCGGGCCTGTAATGCACCCGAATATCCCAAACACGCAGTTTGAACAGAAATCACAAAAAGCTGTTGATGTAGGGCTAACATTTCATATGGTTCGTTCGTACCATAAGCGTCATTGGACTAAGCTAGTTCTTGCGGCTGGGGACGGTGATTTCCATGAGCCAGTCCAATCTCTTGTCGAAGGGGATAACGTAGAGCTTTATCTGATAGGTTCTATCAACACAATCTCAAACCAGTTGAGGCCATATGCACGTCGGATATTTGAAATTGATAAAGAGCCTCTTCATAGTTCACTTAGGCTCATCAGGAACACTATCTAATCGTGACCAATGTCTAAGAGTCTAATGTTGAGCCGTTACAATTGACGAATATATGGGGACGACCGGAAAGCAGCAGGTGACGCCGCCGCGGACGACCGCGCACGGGCAGAAGCACGCGCCGGTCAACGCGACGCCGCTGCGCGACGACACGTTCGCGGCGAGCAAAGCCTACGTCAAGCAGTCCGTCTATAAGCATCGCCCTTACGTCAAAGCCGCCTTCGCGAACCCCTACAACCTGTCGCTCTTCTTCGGCGGGCTTGCCGCCGCGGGCGTCACCTTAAGCCCCTTCCTCGCCGTCATGGTCGTCTGCCTCGAAGTCTTGTGGATGGCGTTCGCGCCCGGCTCGAAGCTTCTGCAAAAGACGCTCTGGGATCCGCAGTTCGATAAAGAGCGCCTTGCCGAAGAGCAGGCCGCGCGCGCGGCGCGTGTTCGGACGCTCGCCGAGCATGACCGCATGCGCGTCGAGGAACTTGTCGCGCGGCAGCAGGAGATAAACGCTCTGGCCGCGCAGAACCCTTCGTTCACGGGCGAGCTTTTGCGGACTGAGCTTAGCAAGACCGACCGCCTCGTCGAATCATTCATTGACATGGCCGTGACGTGCGCGCGCTACGAGCAGTACCTCGAATCCGTTGACCTCGCAGACATGGAGAGGGATCGCATGCGTTGGGAGCGCATAGTGCAGAAGGGCGAGAAGGGCGACGAGGGGACGAACATCGCGCGCAAGAACTTGGCCGTCATCCTGAAGCGGCTCGACAAGATGAAGGAGATTCACCGCTACCTGATGGTCGCGCGCGGGCAGCTCGACCTAATCGAGAATTCATTCCAGCTAATCGCCGATCAGATAGTCACGATGCAGTCGCCGCAGGAGTTGACGGGCCAGCTCGACGAGCTGCTCGACGGCGTCGAGTCAATCAAACAGACGGCGGTTGACACGGAGCGGCTCTTGAACCCGCTCGGCATGAAAGATTTGGATATATGAGCGAAGCCAGGCAACCATTCCCCGCGTGGGCGGAAGATTTGCGACGCCGCTACCTGCGCGGCGAGGCCTCGATGTTCGTCCTGCACGGCAACGTCTACGACGTTGTGCTGCACGGGCGGCGCATGCTCGCGCTCACGGAATTTTTGACCGACGTGATGTTGAAGGAGTCGAAGGAGACCATCGCCGTCTACAACGTCGCGACGGGCGTGCGCTTCGCAAAGCGCGAGGCGGGCGTCGCGTCTGGACTCGAAGACCTACTGCTCGCGACCGACAAGGCGCACGTGTTCGCCGCGCTCGAACGTCTGCTGATAGGCGGGACGAAGACCGCGCTCGTCGTCGAGTACGCGGAGGCCGTCGCGCCCGCGGGCGACCCTTCGTTTCAGGGCGACGCCGACCGCGCGGCCATCGTCACGCTGCATCGTTGGTCTGCGTTGCCTGAGATCGAGCGCGGCGACAACGTCGTCCTGCTCATCGCGGAGAACCTGACCGACCTTGCGCCGAAGATAGTCTCGAACCCGAAGGTCGCCGTCGTCGAAGTGCCGATGCCGGAGCGCGACACCCGCAAAGCCGCGGCCATGCTCGCCGACTCGCGCCTGACGGAGCGCGACGGCGAGCGCTACGCGGACATCACCGCGGGCCTGAAGGCGATTCAGATCGCCTCCATCCTGACGCCGCCGCCGCCCGACGAAGAGAACGCGGCGGAGCGCGAGTCGTTCATCACGGGACTTCTGGGAGGCGGCGCGGACGCGCAGGCGCGCGCGCACAAGCTCGCAGCGCTCACAGCCGACATGAGCCGTGACGAGATAAAAAAACTTCTCGCGCCCGACGCCGCGCCGCCCGCAGCCGACGAGAGCATCCCAAGTCCCGCAGAGCGCGCGCGCAAAGAGACCGACCGACTCATCGCGCGGCGCAAGCGAGAGATTATCGAGCGCGAGTGCTTCGGCCTCGTCGAGTTCGTCGAGCCGGGGCACGGCTTCGAGGTCGTCGGCGGGATGGAGGAAGTGAAAAAGGACTTGCTCGTCATCGCCGACTCGATTCGCGAGGGGCAGACTTCGCGCGTGCCTATGGGCATCCTCTTCACGGGGCCGATGGGAACGGGCAAGACCTTCGTCGCGGAGGCGTTCGCAAAAGAGTGCGGGCTGACGACGATCAAGCTCAAGAACTTTCGCTCGAAGTGGGTCGGCGCGACCGAGGGGAACTTAGAGAAGATTCTGAACGTCATCAAGGCAATCGGTCAGGTCGTCGTCATCATAGACGAGGGCGACCGCGCGTTCGGCAACACCGACGGCGAGGGCGACGGCGGCACGTCGTCTCGCGTCATCGCGCGCATCAAGGAGTTCATGTCCGACACGTCGAACCGCGGGCGCATACTCTTTCTCGTGATGACGAACCGCCCCGACAAGCTCGACGTTGACTTAAAGCGCGCGGGACGCCTCGACCGCAAGATTCCCTTCCTCTACGTGCAGACGCCCGAAGAGGTCGAGCGCGTAGCGAGCGCGCTCTTGCGCAAGAACAAGATAAACACCGAGGTTGATCTCGCCGGCATGCGCGACGGCTTCTCCACGAAGCTCGTCGGCTACAGCAACGCAGACATAGAGGCCGTCATCCTCATGGCGAACGACGACGCGGC
>DASQLL010000161.1:0-10480 GCA_035630035.1 Pyrinomonadaceae bacterium
TATTTCCAGCGTCCGGCGCAACTGTTCCTCCGCCTCTTTGTAGCGGCCCGCGTAAATGAGCGCCCATCCCAAATTCGTGTTGACGATTAGCGAAAGCGGCTCGTACTCCTGCGCCTTCCGCATCTCGCTGACGGCCTCTTCGTGGCGGCCCATCGGCGTCAGCAGGCTGTACGAATAGAAGTAGTGCGCCGCAGGGTACTTCGCGTTGAGTTCGAGCGCGCGGCGGAACTCACGCTCGGCTGCGGCCCAGTCCCAGTCGTACGAGGCGAGCGAGGTTGCAAGAGCCGTGTGGGCTTCGGCGAGCGTGTCGTCCATCGCGAGCGCTCGCTCGGCTGCCGCCTTCGCACGCGGGTACGACTCGCGCGGGTGCATCACGCCGTAGCTCGACACGACGTTGTATGTGTCGGCGAGGCCCGCGTACGCGAGCGCGTAAGAGGGGTCTTTGTCTATGGCCTTCTGGAAGAAGTCGAGCGCGGTCTGTAGGTCTTCGGGCGTGCGCTTGTTCCAGTAGTAGCGTCCGCGCAGATAGAGCCTGTAGGCCTCCGTGTCGGCGGTGTAGTCGCGCGTGACGCGCTTCTGCTCCTCGCCCGTCATGCCGAGCTTCAAGCGCTCGGTTATCTGTCGCGAAATCTCCTGACGTAGAGGGAGCAGGTCTGAAAGCTTTCGGTCGTAACGCTCGCCCCAAATCTGCTTGTTGTCGCGCACGTCAACAAGCTCCGCGCTCACCGTCAGCCCGTCGGCGCGCTGCATGACGCGGCCCACAAGCACGGCGCGCACGCCGAGCTGTCGGCCCGCGGCGAGCGGGTCTGTCTCCTGTCCCTTGTATCGGAAGACGGAGCTGCGCGGGATGACGCGCAGGTTCGGCAGTTGCGCGAGGCTGTTGATGATGCTCTCCGTCAGCCCGTCGGAAAGATACTCGGTCTCCTGATCCTGACTCTGGTTTGCGAAGGGCAGCACCGCGATTGACTCGATGGCGACCTCCGTCTCGCCCGCGTGCCGGTAGAAGTAAACGGCTGCGGCTGCGCCGCCGAGGACGAGCAGAATAAGTGTGACAACTATCCAGCGGCGTCCGCCGGCTTTCGCGCCGCCCGCGCGTGACAGTTTGCCGGTCGTGAGCCTGCCGGTCGTCCGCGCGTCTTCGCTGAGGTGTATGGTCGAGGCGCGGGCGCTCGCGTCCGTCGCGTGCACGTCGAGAAGTTGCGTCGAGGCTGCGTCTTCGTCGCGCGCGGGCGCGAGCGTAAGGGTCGTCGCGTCGGCGGAGTCGTAGGCGTCAAGCGTCGCGCCGTCTTTCGCGCAGAACTTGAGCGCTTCGTCGGAGTAGACGCGCCGGCATACAGGACAGCGTTTCATCGGGGCCACATCTTAGCACGACGGCGCTCGCGCTTTGCCACGCGCGCCGGGCGGGCGCGGCCCGGAATCACGAACCGGCGAACGGCAGTTTTGCGTCGCGCCGAAGATGCGCCGCGCGCGGCGCAGAGAGCGCGGTCTTTTGCTATACTGTCGCCGTCAGGGAAGCAACGACCGCGCGCGCTTCGGGCATCGAAAGGCTTGCTTGAAAGCGACGGAAAAACTCCGAGTTTAAATCCCGCGCTCCCCTTCATCTGTTTATGAAAACTGTCCGCTTTAAAATCTTGTTCGTAATTCTTGTCTGCGTACTGACCGGCGCGGCTGCTGCTGTCGCGCGCCCCGGCCAGCCGCGCGTCCGCGCACAGTCGCCCGCGACGCCCGCGCAGACGCCCACGCCGCGCGCAACGCCCGCGGCCACGCCGCAGGACGAAGTGGAAGGGCCTGTCACGTCGAGAGTCGTCCGCGTGCCCGTCAGCGTGCTGGACAAAAAGAACGTGCCGGTCACGGGGCTGTCGAAGCACGACTTTCTGGTCTTCGAGGACAAGAAGCCGATGCAGTTCGACTTCCTCGGCGAGATCAAGGAGCTTGAAAAATTGCCCATCTACGTCGGCGTGTTGATGGACACGTCCGGCTCGACCGCGGGCAAGCTCGGCTTCGAGAAGGAGGCCGCCAAGAATTTCCTCTACACCGTCACGCGCACGCGCAAGGACCACGGCGCGTTCGTCACTTTCGACGACGAGGTCAACCTGCGACAGGACTTCACGAAGAACCTAGACCTTTTGGAGCGCGCCATTGACAGCGTGAAAAAACCGGGCGCGCACACCGCGCTCTACGACGCCATCTGGCAGTTCTGCGACGAGAAGATGCGTAACGTCTCAAGCCCGCGCCGCGCGCTCGTCGTCATCACCGACGGCGACGACACGTACAGCCGCGCGCGCATCGAGGACGCGATACAGATGGCGCAGCGCACCGACACGATCATCTTCGCCATCTCGACGAAGGGCGGCTTTATAGGAAGCGCCGTGCCCGGCGTCGAGGCCGGGACGGTCAAGGACAGCGGCGACAAGGACCTCGACAAGCTCTCGCGCGAGACGGGCGGGCGCGCATTCTTCACGGGCGACATGCTCGCCTTAGAGCGCGCCTTCAAGAAGATCGGCGAGGAGCTGCGCTCGCAGTACCTTCTGAGCTACAGGCCCGAAGGCCCGTTCGACGGGCGCGAGCGGCGCATCGAGGTCAGGCTCGCACGCGGCGACGACTACAAGGTCAACGCCAAGCGCGGCTACATGGCGGACAGGGATATGATTCAGAAGTGAATGGTAAATCGTAAATGGTAAATAGAAAGAACGGGACTCCCATTCACTATTTACCATTGACCATTTACCCTGCTTTGAGGGGAAAGATGTTACGTCACAAATCAATCGCGCGTGTCTTGGCTTTGGCGCTGGCCGCGTCGTTCCTGCTGGCGGGGGGCGGCGGCGCGTGGGCTGGCGCGCAGCAGCAGTCGGGCCAGCCGCAACAGCCCGCGCCGAAACCACAAAGGCCGGACGAGACGATTGACGACGACGACGTAGAGCGCGTCGAGAGTGATTTGACGAACGTCCTGTTCACGGCCATTGACAAGGGCAAGCGATTCGTCACGACGATCAAGCAGGAGGACATACGCATCCTCGAAGACGGCCAGCCGCAGCAGATATTCACGTTCCAGCGCGAGACCGACCGACCGCTCTCGCTCGCCATCCTCATTGACACGAGCGCGTCGCAGGAGCGCACGCTCCCCGAAGAGAAGAGCGCGGCGCAGCGCTTCGTTGACACAGTAATCCGTCCGCAGAAGGACGAGGTTGCCGTGCTGACATTCACGGGGGAGTCCACGCTCGAACAAGGCTTGACGGGCAACGTCGCGCGCGTGCGCCGCGCGATTGACCGCGTCGAGTTCATCCCGCCGTCGGGCTACATCGGCGGAGGCGTTCTCGTAGGCACGCCGCCCATCTCAGGCGACAACCAGATGCGCGCGGCCTCGACCGCCATCTGGGACGCCATCTGGGTCACTTCGCGCGAGGTTCTCTCGACGACATCGGACAAGACGCGCCGCGCAATCATTCTGCTCACGGACGGCGTGGACACGAGCAGCCGCCTCAAGATGAGCGAGGCCGTTGACGCCGCGCTCAAGGCCGACGCCATCGTCTACGCCATAGGCATCGGCGACAGCTTCAGCTTCGACGGCGTTGACGAGGGCAGCGTGCGAAAGATCGCCGAGCGCACGGGCGGACGCGCATACTTCCCGCGCAACGAGGACGACCTGCGCGTCGCCTTCGGGCAGATTCAGGACGAGCTGCGCTCGCAATACCTCATCGCCTACTCGCCCTCGAACAAGGCCAAAGACGGCACGTTCCGCAAAGTGCAGATCGAAGTCATGAACCCCGAACTGCGTAAACAGAACCTGCGGCTCACCTACCGGCAGGGCTACTTCGCGCGCAGCGCCGTCGAGGCGAAACCGAAACGATAGGAGGCAGGAGCGGGAGACAGGAGGCAGGAGCAGGAGGCACGAGGCAGGAGCAGGAGGCAGACAAGAAATCTCGGATTTGAGATTTGAGATTTGAGATTTGAGATTTGAGATTTGAGATTTGAGATTTCAAATCGAAATCTCTTTACCTTCTTCATGCTCCTGCCTCCCGCTCCTGCCTTCTGTTCCTGCCTCCCGCTCCTGCCTCCCGCCTCCTTTTTTCCGGTGACAAGTGCGCTAACGCTTTGGTATAGTCGAAGTTGCCTCGCGGCGTGCCGCCTCTCAGGCTGGTCGCGAGGCTGATCGAAAGTCGCAACTTTCGGTGAGGAATCGTAAAGCCCCTTCCGACGAAACTCTCGCCAACCGCGAGCAGCAAATAAAACACATTGCGGACTTTTACGAGGAGCGTTCCCGCGCGTCTCACATACGTCTCTTTAAAGAAAGCCATGCCTCTGTCTGAAATCTACCCCGACGAAATCTACACGGCGGAGCGCGCCGAGTCCGGCGAGATGCTGAGCGCGTCCGTCCGCCAGCTCGAAGCTCTGACCGCACTGGCCGCGGCCCCGCACGACGGGCGTGCGCTGGAAGAGCTTTTCGCCGGCCTCGCCGACACCATCACGAGCCTGACCGACTACCGCTCGTGCCTCGTCGCTCTGCTGACCGACGAAGCCCCATACCACCCGCGCGTTCTTTCCTACTCGTCGAACATCCCCGTCGAGTACGCGGAAAGTCTCGCGCTGACACCCTACCCGCGCGAGGAGATCGTCCGGCTCATCGAGCAGGGCGTCCGCATCGAAGTGGGCGAGCTGGGCTTCGCCGCTTACTATCCGCCGAGCCACTACAGCGTGCTGGATCGCGCAATCGTCGAACGCTACAAGGCGGACATGCCGCGCCACTTGCCCGACGACGACGACTCGCAGCCGTGGTTCGAGGGCGACGAGCTGTTCGTCCCGCTCGTCACGAACGACGGAGAGGTGATCGGGCTTATCTCGCTCGACGACCCGCGCTCGGGCCGCGCGCCCGACCGCCGGAGCGTCCTGCCCGCCGTCGCCTTCGCGCGACAGACCGCGCAGCTCATCGCGCGCCAGCGCGACGCCGAAAAGCTGGCCGCGCAGGCCGAGCGCGAGGCTCTGATTAACCGCATCACGCGCGCCGTCCGCCAGTCGCTCGACACCGACGAAGTGTTCCGCGCCGCGACGCGCGAACTCGGTCTACACCTCGGCGTTGACCGCAGCGTCATCTTCATGCTCGACGCGGAAGCCGGCGTCGTGCGAAGCGCAGCCGAGCACACCGCGCCGGGCATCGCGCCCGCCGGGAGCGAGTACAAGATTCCCCTCGTCGCAGGACTCATAGAGAAGATACGCGAGCACGGCGTGCTGGCCTTCGAGGACGTGGAGTCGAACCCGTCCATACGCCACGTCTACGAGAGCATCCTCAAAAAACTCGGCACGCGCTCGATCATGTACGTGGGCATACGCGTGGGCGACGAAGTGCCCGGCTGCTTCGCGCTCTCGACGACGCGCGAGACGCGCCGCTGGCGCACCGAAGACATAGCGCTCGCGCGCGCCGTCGCGGACCAGACCGGCATCGCCGTCCGGCAGGCCGAGCTATACCAGCGCGCCGAGGCCGTTTCCGCGCGTGAGTCGCTTGTCAATCGCCTGAGCCACTCCATACGCGCATCGCTCAACCTGCCCGAAGTCCTCCACGCCGCGACGCACGAGCTGGGCCAAGCGCTCCGCGCCTCGCGCGCGTACATACGGCCCTACGACCCGGAGCAGCCCGGCGAGTCGCGCATCATGTACGAGTACCTCGCGCCGGACTGCCCCAGCATCAACTCGCTCACGATCTCTTACGCAGACCCCATCGGGCAGCTCTTGATGAACAGGCACCAGACGTTCGTCGTGGACGACGCGATGAACTACGAAGGCGAGTCGGCGGAGCTGAGCGCACAGGTGCGCGAGCTTGCGCGACGCAGCGGCGGGCTGTCGAAGATCATCTGCCCGCTCGTCGTGCAGGGACGTTTTCGCGGCGCGCTCTGCATACACCAGACCGACCGCGTGCGCCGTTGGGCGCGCGACGAGGTCACGCTCGTCGAGTCTGTCGCCGCGCAGCTCGCCACAGGCATCGCGCAGGCCGAGCTGTTCGAGTTGGTCACGCGCGCCAAGCGCACTTGGGAGGTCACGTTCGACGCGATGTCGGACGGCATCTTCATCTTCTCGAACGAGCGGCGGCTGATTCGCGTGAACAACGCGGGCGCGGGGCTTGAGTCGGTCGAGCCGCATGAGATTCTTGGACGCCGCTGCTGCGACATACTGCGCGCGGGGCGCGGCGAGGGCTGCATCGTCGAGCGCGCGACTGCGGAGGGACGTGCCATCACGCTCGAATACACGCCGGAACGTTTGGGCCGCCCGCTTCTAGTCACCGCCGAGCCGGTCGTGGAGGAGACGGGGCAGGTCGGCACGGTCTGCACCGTGCGCGATCTTTCGGAGCTTCGGCAGATCGAGACGCTTGCGCGCGAGCGCCAGTCGCTTCTGGAGCACGTGCTTGAGAGCGCGCGCGAGAACATCTGCGCGGTTGACCCCGAAGGCCACATCATGTGGATCAACACCGCCGGCGCGACGATGAACGGCTCGACGAAAGAGGCGCTTATCGGCCAGCACTTCCGAGGGCTGGTGGAAGAGGCCGACCGCGAGGTGGCCGAGGAGCATTTCCGCCGCTCGATGTCCGGCGAGTCGCGGACGCTTGAGCTTCGGCTCGCGCTTCCAGACGGTCAGGTGCGCTTCGTCGTGGCCGACTCGACGCCGCTCATCATCGAGGGACGCGCCATCGGCGTGCTTTCAATCACGCGCGACGTGACAGAGCAGCGACAGGAGCGCGAGCGCGCGGCGCAGGCCGACAAGCTTCGCGCGCTTGGGCAGCTTGCCTCCGGCGTCGCGCACGACTTCAACAACGCGCTCGCCGCGATACTCGGTCGCGCGCAGCTACTGCGCCGCTCGACGCGCGACGGCGAGTTCGGGCGCGGTCTCGACATCATACTCACCGCAGCCGAGGACGCGGCTTCCACGGTGCGCCGCATACGCTCTTTCGCGCACCAACTGCCCGGCGACGAACTCTCGAACGTGGACGCGCGCGCCCTCCTGAGCGACGCCGTGGAGTTCACGCGGACGCGCTGGGTGAACGACGCGCGTGCGCGCGGCCTTCACTACAACGTGACGCTCGAAGCAAGTTGCGCGCTGCACACGCTCGGCAATGCGTCGGAGCTGCGCGAGGTCTTCGTCAACCTCATCGTCAACGCCATTGATGCGATGCCCGCGGGCGGACGCCTCTCAATCGAGTGCGCGCTGCGCGGCGACCGCCTGCAACTCTGCTTCACGGACACGGGCATTGGGATGAGCGAGGACGTGCGCGCGCGCATCTTCGAGCCTTTCTTTACGACGAAGGGCGCGCAAGGGACGGGCCTCGGCCTTTTCGTCAGCTACGGCATCATCGAGCGGCACGAGGGCCGCATCTCGGTCGCCTCGGAGCGCGGGCGCGGCACGACCTTCACGATTGAGCTGCCTTACGTCGAGCCTGAGACTCAGACGCACGCGCCGGTCGCTGTCGGTGAAATGGAAGCCTCAAACGCCGGCGCGCTCGCCGTGCTGGTCGTTGACGACGAAGAGACCGTGCGCGGGACGCTGGCCGACATGATCGAGGCGTTGGGGCACAGGGTCGAGATGGCTGAGAGCGGGCGCGCGGCGATGGCTAAGATGGACGAAGGCCACTTCGATCTGGTCTTCACAGACCTCTCGATGCCTGAGATGGACGGCTGGGAGGTCGCGCGCGAAGTCCGACGCCGCTGGCCCTCGGTGCGCGTCGCCGTCGTCACGGGCTACGGCAAGGACGCCGCGCGGAACGTGGCCGACATGCCCGCCGACATCGTCATCGGCAAGCCGTTCGGCTTCGCGCAGATCGAGGAAGTTCTGACGCAGTTCGGGCGGTAAGAAAGCAAGGCAGAAGTCAGAACGCTGAACGCTGAACTGAAAGGCGGAAGCTCTTCAGTTCAGCGTTCAGCGTTCTGACTTCTGCCTTTACTTTTCGCCTCGCTCCATCTCCACTTCTGTTTCCAAAGCGACGACGAGGTTGCGTAGGCCGGGGTGGTCAATCGGCTCGATGAGGCGTAGGGCTTCGTCGAGGATGCGCCGCTGGTATTCGGCCCAGTTGGGCTTGCCTGCGACGCAGCCGAACTCGCCCGGATAGTATGCAGCGCGCGGCGGGCGTGCCCACTCAACCACTTCGCGGTCAACGGCGAGCATCATCGTCGGCACTCCCGCCGACTCGATGCCGCGCGCCACGAGCGAGAGCGTCTGGTGGCACAGACGCGACGCGGGGACTAAGAGCGCGGCCTGCACCTCGTATCGGCGGACGCGCTCGACAAGCTCAGGTACGGCGGTCGCGGCAAAGCGCGCGGCGTTGGGCGCGAACCCGCACAGGCTCCAGAAGACGGGGTTGAGTTGGCCGATGATGCCGTTGCCCTCGAACTCCTTGAGGCGCGCGAGCGGGACTTGCGCGTCCATGTCCTCAAGAACCGACGCGGGGTCGTAGCCGCGCGCCGACCACTTCAAATCCTCCGGGCCGACCTCGACGGGAATCTCTCGGAAGCTCGCGTCGCCGCCGTAAACTTCCGTGTCGAAGGGCTGCGTTCCGTCAATGTACGCGCCGGCTGAAGTGATGAGCGCGAGGTTGAGCATCGGGAGCGCGCGGCGTGCGGGCCTGAAGGGGGCGCGCTCGTTCTCGACCCAAGGGTAATGCGCGCCCACGTCGCCGCCGCGCATCTCGTTGATCTGCTTCCAGCGCGCGTAGCGGTCGCGCCACTCCTCCGGGCGTTCGAGTATCTCCACCTGAAGCTCTCCTTCTCTGGCCGAACTGTCGTGCTGATTGCTTGCGGCAGATTCTAAAACAGAAACATGCGCGAGCGCCAACTTAACGCCGGGCGCGTGACGGCAGGGCGGGCTACAGTACCGCGAGCGGTAGCGAGCGGGTGCGTCATGCAGAGGGAATCAACATGAATGGACAGGATATGCAGGATAAAGGAGACGCGGAACGATGAATGATGAATGATGAATTAAAGACAGCGACGCTCTCATCATTCATCATTCCGCATTCATCATTCATCATTTGTCTTTAATCCTGTTCATCCTGTCCATCCATGTTAATTCCTGCTCCCCGCGCAGGGGCGCGTCAGTCGTATTCGTTAACTTCGGGCAGAAGACGGATGAGCGGCGCGGCGAAGTCCGAGGGCGGCGCGGCCTCGCGCGGGTCTGCTGCCTCTTCGAGCCAAGAGAGGGCGCGGTCGAGTTGCGCTAGATAGTCCGTGATGTCGAGCGACATGAAACGCTCCGCGCCGAGGCGCGCGAACTTCTCCTTCGCCATCTGGTACATCCTGCGCGCCGCGCCGCGCCGCCCGATTTCGATGTGGTGGAAGACGACCGTTGACTGAATAAGCGCCTGAAGGAAAAGCTTCTCTCTCGCCCCACAGTCGTCGCGCCAACGCTCCTCCCAAGCGTCGTGCGCCGCGTGGAACTCGCCCGCGTTGTGCAGGTCAATGCCCGCCAAGTATTCCGACGGGTAAGCGGCGGCGTGCGCCTCGGTGTAAGCGGGCATAAAGGATGAAGGATGAAGGATGAAGGATGAAGGAAAAGCGAAAGCCGGACAGCGACGCTTTCATCCCTCATCCTTCATCCTTCATCCTTTTGCTTCCTCCCAGTCTTTCTTCAGCAGCAGCTCCTCGACGCGGTAGGCGTGCAGCGAGTCGTGGAGCGCGAGGTGGCGGAACATTATGAGGACGGAGTAGCGCGAGTATTCGTCGTGCTCGGCGGTGCGCTCCCAAGCGTCGGGCGGCAGCTCTTTGAGGCGCGCGACCAGACGTTGCCGGTCGCTCGTGAATCGTTCGAGCGCATCATCGAGGTCAACGTCGAGCAGCGCGCCGTCGGGCTGGGCCGTGGCCGGGTCGAAGGGCTTGATGCGCGGTCGCTCTTCACCGAGGAACTGTTCGAGGCGCGAGAAGAAGAGCGCGTGAACGTCTGCGAGGTGGCACGCGTGCTCGTGCGCCGACCAGCGTCCGGGCGCGGGCCTTCGCTTCAAGACCTGCGCGGGGACTTCGCGCACGAGCGGGACTATAAGCGCGGGCGCGTTCTCAAGCGCGGCGATGATGGCTGTGGGAGTATTCATATATTTAACGATGAAGTATGAACGATGAACGCTGAACTGAAAGACAAGAGGTTCTGGTTTTTCAGTTCAGCGTTCATCGTTCTGCGCTCAGCGTTTCAGTAGCGCGGGACGGACGGGTCTACCTCTTGAGACCAGCGATCAATGCCGCCCGCGAGGTTGTAGATTTTGTCGAAGCCCGCGCGCGCGAGGAAGGCGCAGACCTGCGCGCTGCGTATGCCGTGGTGGCATAAGAAGACCGTCTCCCGCTCGCGGTCGAGCGCGTGCGACCAGTCGTTGAAGAGGCTCAAGGGCAGCAGGCGCGCGCCCTCGATGCGCGCAAGCTCGTACTCTTCAGGCTCGCGCACGTCAACCATCAGCGGCGGCTCCTCGCCCCTGTTCATCTCGGCCAGCTCGGACGGTGTGACGGTCTTGAAACTCATGCGT